>DAOLLE010000428.1:0-3226 GCA_035331205.1 Burkholderiaceae bacterium | reverse complement strand
GCCCGACTGGCCGCCCGGCGCGTCGCCGACCGGGCCGGCGGATTTCGGGGCGGTGACGCCGGCAGGCGAGCGCCCGAGCAGGCCGTCGACGTGCGCGATCATCTCGCGCGCGAATTCGACGAAGGCCTGCGCGCCCTTGGACGCGGGGTCGAACACCACGCCCGGCAGGCCGTAGCTGGGCGCCTCGGCCAGGCGCACGTTGCGCGGGATGACGGTGTTGAACACCTTGTCGCCGAAGTGCTCCTTGAGTTGCTCGCTGACCTGCTGCTGCAGCGTGATGCGCGGGTCGAACATGATGCGCAGCAGGCCGATCAGCGTCAGGTCGCGGTTCAGGTTGGCGTGCACCTGCTTGATCGTGTTGACGAGGTCGGACAGGCCCTCGAGCGCGAAGTACTCGCACTGCATCGGGACGATCACGCCGTGCGCCGCCGTCAGCCCGTTGAGCGTGAGCAGGCTCAGCGAGGGCGGGCAGTCGATCAGGATGAAGTCGTAGTCCAGCGCGGCGCCGGCCAGCGCGGCCTTGAGCCGCCGGTCGCGCTGCTCCAGGCCGACCAGTTCCACCTCGGCGCCGGCCAGTTCGCGGTTGGCGCCGAGCACGTCGTAGCCGGCCTGTTCGGCGCGCTGGCAGGCACCGCGCACCGTGCTGCCGCCGATCAGCACGTCGTAGACCGACTGGCCGAGCGCGCGCTTGTCCACGCCCGAGCCCATCGTGGCGTTGCCCTGCGGGTCGAGGTCCACCACCAGCACGCGCTGGCCGAGCTGGGCCAGGCCGGCGGCCAGGTTGACGGTGGTGGTCGTCTTGCCGACGCCGCCTTTCTGGTTCGCGATGCAGAAGATACGGGCCATGGGGGACTCCGGCTCGGGGCGGGGTTCGCTGGAAGGGCTGCGGGTCAGGGTCAGCAGGTCGGGGGAGGCGTCGAGGCGATGGTCGATGCGATGGTCAAGGGATGCGGTCATTCTTCTCAGTTGCGCAGCATGCGCAGGCCGAAGCCGATCAGGCACACGCCGGCCAGGCGTTCGAGCCAGACGGTGATGTGGCGGCGCTGGCGCAGGCGGTCGGCGATGCGGTCGGCCAGCACGCAGATCACCAGGCCGTAGGCGGCGGTGAGCAGGGCGATGGTCACCGCCATCGCGACGAAGGTGGGGATGCCGCGGTGCGTGGCCGGGTTGATGAACAGCGGGAAGAAGGCCATGTAGAACACGATGGCCTTCGGGTTGAGCAGGGTGATCAGGAAGCACTGGCGCAGGAAGTGCTTCGGTGCGAGCTTGACGGGGCTGGCGCTGCCGTCGCCCTTGCTGCGCAGCAGCTTGAAGCCGATCCAGGCCAGGTAGCCCGCCCCGGCCCAGCGCACCGCGTCGAAGAGGGTCGGATTGGCGGCCATGACCGCCGCGACGCCGGCCACCGCGCACCACAGCAGCACCTGGTCGCCGAGGATCACGCCCAGCGTCGCCGCAGCGCCCGCGCGCAGGCCACCCTGGCCGGTGGCCGACAGCAGCGCGAAATTGCCCGGGCCGGGCAGGGCGAGGAAGACGAGCACGGCGACGCAGAAGGCGCCGAAATCAGCGATGCCGAACATGGGCGGGGGTCCGAGTGGGGCAGGCAGGACGGGCGGGGTGCCCGGGCATGGGCGAGCGTAACCGAGAACCCGCCGACCGGCCTGACCATCCGCAGCCGGCGGCGATCGCGGCACCCCGCGGGGTTGTGGCCTTGCCACGACCGGTGGGCGGCGTGGACCGTACGCCACGGTCGCTGTGGACAAGTCTGTGGGCAGCCGGTGACTTGCGTGTGTGCAGGGGGGCGATTGCGGTGGGCAACCCTGTGGATGCCACTGGCACAAGTCTTTGGCAGGCGGGTCAGGCGCCTGGGCGCAGCCAGACCAGGCAGCGCTGCGCGCCGAGGCCGGGCACGTCCAGCGGCGCCTGGCCGGCGACCTGGATGTCGGGCGAGCGCTTGGCCAGCTCGGCCAGCTCGGCCTCGACCTGCGGGCCCTTCATCGCCAGCCAGACGCCGCGGCCGGGGGCCAGCAGCGCGCGCGTCAGCCCGGTGAAGTCCACCAGCGAGGCGAAGGCGCGGGAGGTGACGATGTCGAAGCCCGGTTCGCGCAGCTGCTCGACGCGGCTGTGGCGCGCCTGCAGGTTGGGCAGGCCGAGCTCGGCGGCGACCTGCCGCACGAAGGTCGCCTTCTTCGCCACCGCGTCGACGCAGGTGACCTGCAGCTCGGGCGCCGCGATGGCCAGCACCACGCCGGGCAGGCCGCCGCCGCTGCCGACGTCGAGCACGCGCGTGGGCGCGCCGCCGGTGTGGGCGCGCAGCGGGGTAACGATGGCCAGGCTGTCGAGCAGGTGCTGCGTCAGCATCTGCGCCGGGTCGCGCACCGCGGTGAGGTTGTAGACCTGGTTCCAGCGCGCGATCAGGTCGCGGTAGGCGAGCAGGCGGTCGATCGCCGCGTCGTCCAGCGGGCAGCCCAGCGACTCGGCGCCCTGGCGCAGGGCCTCGCGTTCAGCCGACATGCGAGGTCTCCGCGGTGGCCGTGGCGGTGGCAGCGGCTGGCGTGCCGGCGTCGGCAAAGCCGGTGAAGCGGCCGCGCTTCAGGTGGATCAGCAGCAGCGAGATGGCCGCGGGCGTGACGCCCGAGATCCGCGAGGCCTGGCCCAGCGTCTCCGGCCGGTGGCGGGCGAGCTTCTGCCGCACCTCGAAGGAGAGGGCGGTGACCTGGGCGTAGTCGAGGTCGTCCGGCAGGCGCAGCTGCTCGTAGGCGGCGGCGCGCTGCACCTCGTCGTTCTGCTTGTCGATGTAGCCGGCGTACTTGGTGGCGATCTCGACCTGCTCGATCACAGCGTCGGCGAGCTCCGCACCCAGCTCGGCGCGCAGCGTTTCACGTGAAACATGGGCCGGCCGTTGTCCGCTGTACTGCGCCACGGCCTGCAGCTCGGTGAGGGTGTCGAAGCTCACGCCGGGGCGGCGCAGCAGGTCGGCGAGGTTGTACTCGCGCTCGATGGCCTTGCCGAGCAGGCGCTCGCCATCCTCGGCGGCCAGGATGCCGGGGTGCACCCAGCTGCTCTTCAGGCGCTGGGTCTCGCGGGCAACGGCGTCGCGCTTGCGGTTGAAGGCGTCCCAGCGGGCGTCGTCGACCAGGCCGACTTGGCGGCCGATCTCGGTCAGGCGCAGGTCGGCGTTGTCCTCGCGCAGCTGCAGGCGGAACTCGGCGCGGCTGGTGAACATGCG
>DAOLLE010000427.1:0-3276 GCA_035331205.1 Burkholderiaceae bacterium | reverse complement strand
GCGATCACCAGGTCGTCGAGCTCGTCGTTGCTGATCTCGATGCGGCCCTTGACCTTGTCCTGCCAGACCACCGAGCCCTCCTTCGGCGTCTTGAATCGCAGCACCGGCTGAACGCCCTCTGGCACGGGCGGCAGTACCTTGCCCTCTTCCGGGCGCCAGGTGCCGTCGTAGCGCGGCTTTTCCTTGTTCGCCATCTGGCGCTCGCGCAGCGCGTCGAGCTCGGCGGTGCCCATGTAGCAGCGGTAGACCAGGCCCTGCGCCAGCATCTGCGCCAGGACCTCCTTGTAGCGGTCCATGCGCTGCATCTGATAGAACGGCCCCTCGTCGTGGTCCAGCCCCAGCCAGCGCATGCTCTCGAGGATCACGTCGACCGCGGCCTGCGAGGAGCGCTCGACGTCGGTGTCCTCGATGCGCAGCACGAAAGTGCCTTTGGAGGCCCGGGCGAAGGCCCAGGGGTAGAGCGCCGAGCGGATGTTGCCGAGGTGGATGAAGCCGGTGGGCGACGGCGCGAAGCGGGTGCGAACCGGGCGCGCGGCGCCGCCGGTCGGATCGGTGGAACTCATGTCGGAGCGATGCGGTCGTTGGATTCGGAAATTGGGCGGCTCAGGACAGGCTGGCATTGGGCAGCGCCAGACGGCCGCGTTCGGCGGCGTCCTCGTCCTGCGGCTGGGCCAGGCGCTGGGTCTGCATCGCGTCGAAGTCGGCCGCCGACACATCACCGGTGATGTACTGGCCGTCGAAGCAGGAGGCCTCCAGCCCGCTCAGGTTGGGGTTGAGCGCCGCCACGGCGCGCTTCATTGCCTCGACGTCCTGGTAGATCAGCACATCGCAGCCGATGTAGGCACGGATTTCCTCGTGCGTGCGGTCGTGCGCGATCAGCTCTTCCTTGGTCGGCATGTCGATGCCGTAGACGTTCGGAAAACGCACCGGCGGCGCGGCCGAGGCCATGTAGACCTTGTTCGCCCCGGCCTCGCGGGCCATCTGCACGATCTCGCGGCTGGTGGTGCCACGCACGATCGAGTCGTCCACCAGCAACACGTTGCGGCCCTTGAACTCCATGCCGATCGCGTTGAGCTTCTGGCGCACACTCTTCTTGCGCACCGACTGGCCCGGCATGATGAAGGTACGGCCCACGTAGCGGTTCTTGACGAAGCCCTCGCGGTAGGGCTTGCCCAGCTTCTGCGCCAGCTGCATCGCCGACGGGCGGCTCGACTCGGGAATCGGAATCACCACGTCGATCTCGGAGGGCGGCATCGCGTTGATGACGCGCTGCGCCAGCGTCTCGCCCATGTTCAGCCGCGCGTGGTAGACCGACACACCATCGATCACCGAGTCCGGCCGAGCCAGGTAGACGTACTCGAAGACACAGGGGTGCAGCGCCGGCACCGCGGCGCACTGGCGCGCATGCAGTTCGCCCTGGGCGTCGATGAACACCGCCTCACCCGGCGCGACGTCGCGCACGAGCTGGTGGCCGGTGCCTTCGAGCGCCACCGATTCGCTGGCCACCATCCATTCGCCGCCCTGCGAACCCTGGGCACGCCCCACGCACAGCGGCCGGATGCCGAAGGGATCGCGGAAGGCCAGCAGGCCGTGCCCGGCGATCAGCGCGATCACCGCGTACGAGCCCTTGATGCGCCGATGCACCGCGGCCACCGCCCGGAAGATCTCCTCCGGTGTCAGCGGCAGGTTGCGCGCCGCCAACTCCAACTCGTGCGCCAGGACGTTGATCAGCACCTCGGTGTCACTCTCGGTGTTGATGTGGCGGCGGTCGACGTCGAACAGTTCCTGCTTCAACGCATGCGCATTGGTCAGGTTGCCGTTGTGCACCAGCACGATGCCGAAGGGCGCATTGACGTAGAAGGGCTGCGCCTCTTCCTCGCTGTAGGCGTTGCCGGCGGTCGGGTACCGCACCTGGCCGAGGCCGGTGTTGCCCGGCAGCGCACGCATGTTGCGGGTACGGAACACGTCACGCACCATGCCGCGGGCCTTGTGCATGAAGAACTTCGTCCCCACGGCCGTCACGATGCCGGCCGCATCCTGACCGCGGTGCTGCAGCAGCAGCAGCGCGTCATAGATCAGCTGATTGACGGGTGACGCCGAAATCACCCCCACGATGCCACACATCGTTCACTCCAGAGTTTTCTGCCAAACCTTCACCGGCCGCCGGCCAGCCCGATCGGCCAGCGGCGGCACTTCCAACATCGCTGGCCGTCAGCGTGCCGGGCGCGAGGGCGGCGACGCGGCCGCCGCAGGTCCGCCCACGGGCCCAACCACAGGGCCCACCACCGTCAGCACGCCCTGCGACCACCGAACACCGGTCGACGCCTGCCAGCCCTCGCTGGCCCTGAGCGGCGTCAGGCCGAATCCCAGCACCAGCACCAGCAAAATCAGAGCGCCACGCAACAGACCGAACACCGCCCCCAACGCCCGATCCAGCGGCGCCAGCGGCGTGGCCTGAATGACCTGCTGGATCAGCCAGCTCACCAGCCGCCAGCCCACCAGCACGCCCAGGAAACAGATCAGCAGCCCGGCGCCCTGCTGCAGCGCCGAGCCCGGGCTGCCGATGTGCAGCCGTTCGGCCAGCGGCAGTGCCCAGGCCTTGGCACACACCCAGGCCACGATCCAGCCCGCCAGCGACAGCAGCTCGAAGGCCAGCCCGCGCAGCACGCCCACCACCGCCGATGCCGCCAGAACCGCCAGCATCATCACATCGATCCATCCCAGTCCACTGCTCGCCATACTGCCGCGGCCCCGTTGCCGTCAAGGCGTGACCACGGTGGCACCAAGACCGCCGGCGCGCAGCTTGGCGGCAGCACGATCCGCTTCCTCGCGGCTGGCGAAGGGCCCCAGCCGTACCCGGGTACGCTGACCCGACGCCGTCTCGACCGCCTGCTCGTGCGATTTCATGCCCAGCTTGTCGACACGCTGGCGCACCGACTTGACGGTGGAAGCCTCCGCATAAGCCCCCACTTGAACGAACACACGGGCCTCGCCCGGCTTCTTCGCGGCGGCGGCCTTGGCATCCGTTCGGGGCTCCTTGCGCTCGGCGTGGGCCTTGGTGTCGGAATGGGCGGGCTTGTCCGCCGCAGGCTTGGTGGCGGTGGGCTTGTCGCTTCGGCCAACGGCCGCCTTTGCCTTGTCGGCCTTGTCCGCCTCGGCCACCCTGCGCTCGGCCGGAGGCCGTGCCACGGGGCCGAGTACCGGAGCTGGGGGCGGGGCGGCCAGCTTGCGGGGCGGTGCAGCGTCCACGCGCGCGGCCGGGCGCGGCACAGCGGC
>DAOLLE010000426.1:0-3284 GCA_035331205.1 Burkholderiaceae bacterium | reverse complement strand
TGCGCCTGCGCCACGCGGCCCACGTTATTGAGCGACACCGACACATCGCGCAGCGCCCGATCCCGGCCGGATTCGGGCGCGGTGGATACGCGCAGGCGGGCCAGCCCCAGCAAATCGGTGGCCACCCCACGGGCCTGTTCATGGCGGCCATAGGCCAGGCAGGTCTCGATGGCGTTCACACCATCCCAGATGGAAAGAGCGCCCAGCTTAGGGTGGTCCGACCTCAACTCTCCGACCGTGAAATCATCGAAGCAGGCCTGCCACTGCCGGTGCCAGTAGTCCAGAGCGCGCTGGACATCCTCTTCGAGACCCTGCGGCAGCAGACCGCCGCCGAGCACGTTCGCCGAGGCAGACACCTGCACGGCATTCGCTCCGTCCGCCGCTGGCAACCGGGCCTGCAGCTCGGCGGTCAGGACACGGATGTGCCAGAGATCCGGGGCCAGCGAGGCTGCTTCGGCAATGCCCGCCGCCGGCAGCAGCACGATCAGCGGCACGGCGAATTCGGCTTCCAGCCGGCTGCGGCGCTCGTTGAGCCGAGTGAGCAGCGTGCGCCGCTGCGCGTCCCACGCCGGTTGCCCCATGCCGCGATGCAGGTCGAGCCAGTAGGCGCCCAAGTTCGCAGGCGGCTCCCGCAGCAGGGCGCTCAGCGCGTAGTCGGCAAAGTCCTCCGAATGGGCCGCCTGCACCGATACCAGCACCTGCCCGCGCTGCCGCAGGAACTCGGCCAAGCGGGTCTGCAGCCGGCTGGCCAACGCGGGCGTATGAACCAAGTAGATCAGCAGCCCAAAGCCATGCAGCTGCCGCAGCCGACGGTGCAACGCACCCCAGGCGAGCGCCTCGGCCTCGTCAAGCGGAAGCGGCGGCAGCGGGTGAGCTGGCGTCTGGGCTTGCTGAACCATGGCTGCCGGCAGCGTGGCGGTCAATCAAGGGCCACAGCAGGGGGTTGAGATCGAGCCAGTCCACCCCGTTGCGGTAGTTGAGCACCGCACGGATGTCGAAGAACCGCGCGACGGTCGGCCAGTCCTTGCGCGCGGGCAATTCGAGCGCATGGCTCGCGCCGATCATCTCCAGCAAGGGGTACTCGTCGCGGGTCACCATGCTCTCGAAGATGACCCGGTGCTTGGCCAGGGTGGTTTCGATGATCGGGTCGTCCGCGGCCAGCGGCAGGCGCTCCAGCGCGAAGGTCGCCTCGTCCAGCACGCCGTCAAGCAGGAAGCGCCGCAGCAGTTGCCGCAGGTCGCCGCCGGATTGCAGCGAGAGCCGGTCCAGCGCCTCGGGGCTGACGACCTCTGCCCAACGCGCAAAGCGCTTGTCCAGCACCCGACGCATCAACTCCAGGCCGGTGCTGCGCGGCTGGCGCTTTGCTTTGGCTGGCGGCTCACACACGCGCACCGTGGCCAGCTTGCACAGGGTTACGTACTGCTCGACGTTGGTCAGGTAGGGCAGGTACGGAGGCACCGCGTAGACCACCTGAACCTCGGGCAGGCGCAGCTGCTCGCGGTCGCCGTCGAAGACCTGGACGACGCGGGCAAACATCTCGGCCGCCGCGCTGTCACCCACGCCCCGCAGGCGCTCCAGCGAGTCCACCAGCAGCACGACCTTCTCGACCCGCCACCGCTGACGAACAATTTCAGCCATCTGCCGGATGAACTCCCGGCACTCGGCCATCAACTTTTCGCCGCGTGCCAGGTCGAAACTGTGGATGTGCTGAAGGATGCTTTGCTGGCGCTTCTTGAAATCAGCCTTTACCCCACCGACCGTCAACCCGGTCACCTCGACGTCCGTCTTCAGCCATTCACCAAAACGCGAGGCCACCGATTCCTTCAACAGGTCCTCGTTCAACTCGTCACGCTGGCGCAGGCAATCTGCGAACGCCAACGCCGTGACGAAGAGGAGATCGATGGTCTGAATCGGGTGGTTCTCGCCAATGTACTCCAGCACATCGAGCATGAAGGCCCGGACCTTCGGCTGCCCGTTCAGCTCGACCCTCAAGCGGCGCAGCTCGGTGCTCTTACCAGTGCCTCGTTGGCCGCTGAAGTAGTAAAGGTGCGACCCTTCCGACCGACGGATTGCCGTACCCAACTTGCGCACCTGATCCTCGGCGTCGGAGCCGTGAAGATGAGGCACGTAGCGCTCATCGTTCGGATCCAACGCCCCCGGGTCATTGGCCAACACCGTGGCGAACTCATCGATCAATGATTCGCGTGGATCTTGTGTCATGCCGGGTCCAATGAAGTCAGGTGCAAGAGAGGACGAGTCGCTATATCAGGCCAGCTCTTCCTTGCGCAGCGAGACGATCGGCGCGAGCACCGTCGGCAGCGCCTGCATCTGCGCCAGGGCGGCGCGCATCTCGCCTTCCACCGTCTCGTGGGTCAGGATGATCACGTCGGTCTGGTTCTCGCCCTCGGCGGACTCACGCTGCAGCAGCGCGTCGATCGAGATGTCGGCCTCGGCCAGGATGCGGGTGATCGCGGCCAGCACGCCCTTCTGGTCGGCCACGCGCAGGCGCAGGTAGAAGGCGGTGCGCACCGCGGCGATCGGCAGGATCGGGGTGGCGTGCAGCTCGTCGGGCTGGAAGGCCAGGTGCGGCACGCGGTGGTCCGGGTCGGCGGTGTGCAGGCGGGTGATATCCACCAGGTCCGCGATCACGGCCGAGGCGGTGGGCTCGCTGCCGGCCCCCTTGCCGTAGTACAGCGTGGTGCCCACGGCGTCGCCCTGTACCATCACGGCGTTCATCGCGCCCTCGACGTTGGCGATCAGGCGCTTGCTCGGCACCAGGGTCGGGTGCACGCGCAGCTCGATGCCCTGGACATCGTCACGCCGCTTGGCGATGCCCAGCAGCTTGATGCGGTAGCCCAGCTGCTCGGCATACCGGATGTCGGTGGCCGACAGCTTGGTGATGCCCTCGACGTGGGCACGCTCGAACTGCACCGGAATGCCGAAGGCCAGCGCGCTCATCAGCGTGGCCTTGTGGGCCGCGTCCACGCCCTCGATGTCGAAGGTCGGGTCGGCCTCGGCGTAGCCCAGACGCTGCGCCTCCTTGAGCACGACGTCGAAGTCGAGGCCCTTGTCGCGCATTTCCGACAGGATGAAGTTGGTCGTGCCGTTGATGATGCCGGCGACCCACTGCACCTGGTTGGCGGTCAGGCCTTCGCGCAGCGCCTTGATGATCGGGATGCCCCCGGCCACCGCAGCCTCGAAGGCCACCATCACGCCCTTGGCACTGGCCGCGGCGAAGATCTCGGTGCCGTGCACCGCCAGCAGCGCCTTGTTGGCGGTGACGA
>DAOLLE010000425.1:0-3348 GCA_035331205.1 Burkholderiaceae bacterium | reverse complement strand
GCTTCAAGGTGCTGGGCGTCGCGGCCCCGTCCGGACGCTCGTCGGCGGGCTGGGCGCTGCTGGCCATCGACGGACAGCCACCCCGTGCTGTGGCCGTCGGCGGGCGCGTCGACGGTGAGTGGATCTTGCAAAGCGTCACACAATCGCGCGTCGAGATCGGCCCGAAGGGCGCTGCCGCGGCGGTAACGCTCGAACTGGCGCTGCTGCCGCCGCCTGCCACCGGCACGCTGGCCAGCGCGGGCGATGCGGCCGCGCCGGGGACGCCGGGGAAATTGGTCGGCATGCCGTCGGAGGCGGTCCTGCCCGCGCCCGGTGGCCTCGCGCCGCCGCCCGGGCGCCGGGCGATGGGCGGGATGGTCGGCGCCCCGGTGGCGTTGCAGCCTCCCGCCGACGGCGTGGTGGTCGCCACCGAGCCGCCGCGCGAGAACCCGGGCGCTGCGCCGCGCGACTGACGCGGACCTCAGCGTTCCGGCAGGCTGACGTACTCGCGCAGCACCGGCAGCTCGGCGGCTGCGGCGTCGGCCGGCGGGGCGGGTGGCTCGGGCAGGTCCACCACGTCGCTGAGCAACGAGGCTGCGGCGTCCACCAACGGCCAGCTCAGCGTCACGCCGGTGCCGTCGATGCTGTGCATGCCCAGTGCCAACAGTGCGGTGCTGTGGAAGCCGGCGAGGACTTCGTCCAGGCCGTGGTGCTCCGTGCTGCGGCAGAACACCGCGTAGTCGGCCACCGGGCCGGCAATGTGCGAAGCGATGATCAGCGCGGCGCAGGCGGCCATGCCGTCGACCAGCAGCAGGTGGCGCTTTTCGGCGGCCTTGAGCATCGCGCCGACCATCATCGCGGTCTCGAAGCCGCCATAGGCCGCCAGCACCTCGACCGGGTCGTCGATGTTGCCGTGCCGGGTCTGGGCCGCCTGCAGCACCACCATCGCCTGTTCGAGCTCCAGCCCGTCCATGTCCGGGCCGGCGTTGAGCAGGTCACGCAGCCCGATGCCGGTCAGACGCGAAATCACCAGCGCTGCGGCCTGCAGCGAGCCCACGCCGATGCCGGCGCAGCCCAGCGCGTTGCCGGGCAACGCGTCGGCGATCTCCATGCCGGCGCGGATCGCCGCGCTGACCTGATCCAGCGTCATCGCCTGCGCGACGCGGCAGTTGCGCGTGCCGTGGGCGATCTTGCGCGCCAGCACGCCCGGGCGCGGTGGCAGGGGCGTGGCCAGGCCGCTGTCGACCAGGTGCAGCGTCAGCCCCTGGCGGTGGGCGTAAATCGGCAGCGGCACGCGGTTTTCGAGGATGTCGTCCACCACCGCGGCGGTGCCGCGGGCCTGCGGGCTGGACACATCCACCGCCAGGCCATGGTCACCGGCGAAGACCAGCAACTGCGGCAGGCGCAGGCGCGGGCGCAGCGAGTTCTGGATCAGGCCGATGCGCACCGCCAGCGGCTCGAGCTCGCCGAGGCTGCCGGCCACCCCGGCGCGCCGCGACAGCTTGAGCTGCAGGGCCTGCTCCAGCGAGGGTCGGCCAGTGGGGGCGATCAGGGGGGGGTTGTCTTGGAACATCGGGCGCAGCGGCTATCTCGTCCATTCGCCTCGGCCCGGGGCCGGGCCATCGAGCGTGCGCCGTGGGGGCTGCGTCGGGTCGGCTCGCCGCGCACGGCCCCCTGGCGTGCGGACACACTCGGTGCGAAACCCCGATTGTGCGAGTCGCAGCCCGCCCCCGCCATGTCACGATGTCACGGGGCGAGCCGTGGCGCGGCCGCTGCGAGCGCCGTTCGCCGGCCCCGCCGTGCTCAGCGCAGGAACAGCCGGTACACCGGATTGCCGGTCTCTTCGACCCAGGGGTAGGCCAGGGTGTCGAGGAAGCGGCGGAACTCGCTGCGGTCGGCGCGTGGCACCTGGATGCCCACCAGGATGCGGCCGTAGTCGGCGCCCTGGTTGCGGTAGTGGAACAGGCTGATGTTCCAACCCGGGTGCATGCTGGACAGGAAGCGCATCAGCGCGCCGGGCCGCTCCGGGAAGACGAAGCGGAACAGCCGTTCGTCCTTCGCGAGCTCCGAGCGTCCGCCCACCATGTGGCGCAGGTGCTCGTTGGCCAGGTCGTCGTGCGTCAGGTCCACCGCGTCGAAGCCCTGGGTGCGAAACAGTGCCGCGATCTCGTCGGACTCGCCGCGTGTGCGCGTGCTCAGTCCGACGAAGATGTGCGCGCGCGCCTCGTCGCTGATGCGGTAATTGAACTCGGTGACGCTGCGCGGGCCGATCAGCTCGCAAAAGCGCTTGAACGAGCCGCGCTCCTCGGGAATCGTCACCGCGTACAGCGCCTCGCGCGCCTCGCCCACCTCGGCGCGCTCGGCGACGAAGCGCAGGCGGTCGAAATTCATGTTCGCGCCGCAGGTGATCGCGATCAGCGTGCGGTCGCTGCAGCCGCTGCGCTCCACATATTGTTTGATGGCGGCCACGCCCAGGGCGCCCGCGGGCTCCAGGATCGAGCGCGTGTCCTGGAAGACGTCCTTCATCGCCGCGCAGACTTCGTCGGTGTCCACGCGGATGTACTCATCGACGAGTGCCCGCGCGAGGCGGAAGGTCTCGACGCCCACCTGCTTGACCGCGGTGCCGTCCGAGAACAGGCCCACGTCGGCGAGCTTGACGCGTTTGCCGGCCGCCACCGAGCGGATCATCGCGTCCGAATCGGTGGTCTGCACGCCGATCACCTTGATCTCCGGGCGCACCGCCTTGAGGTAGGCGGCCACGCCCGAGATCAGGCCACCGCCACCGATGGCGACGAACACCGCATCGATCGGCCCCTGGTGCTGGCGCAGGATCTCCATCGCGATCGTGCCCTGGCCGGCGATCACGTCCGGGTCGTCGAATGGATGCACGAAGGTCAGGCCCTCCTGCTCCGTCAGTTTCAGGGCGTGCTCGTAGGCGTCGCTGTAGCTGTCGCCGTGCAGCACCACCTCGCCGCCCAGCGCGCGTACCGCGTCCACCTTGAGTTGCGGCGTGGTCACCGGCATCACGATCAGCGTTCGGCAGCCCAGGCGACGCCCGCTCAGCGCCACGCCCTGGGCATGGTTGCCGGCCGACGCGCAGATCACACCGCGCGCCAGCGCCTCCGGGCCGAGGTGGGCCATCTTGTTATAGGCGCCGCGCAGCTTGAAGCTGAACACCGGCTGGTTGTCCTCGCGCTTGAGCAGCACCCGGTTGCCCAGGCGCGCCGACAGGTTGCGCGCATGTTCCAGCTCGGTCTCACGCGCCACGTCGTAGACCTTGGCGTTCAGGATGCGCTGCAGGTAGCGCGTGGCCATGGCCAACTTGGCCGATCTGTTGCGTGCGGGCGACGGCTTGCTGCGGGCGCGGGC
>DAOLLE010000424.1:0-3353 GCA_035331205.1 Burkholderiaceae bacterium | reverse complement strand
AGGTGCACGTTCTTGCCGATCTGGGCGCAGGAGCCGACGGTGGCCCAGGTGTCGACCATCGTGCCCTCGTCGACGTAGGCGCCGATGTTCACGTAGCTGGGCATCAGGATCGCACCCTTGGCGATGAAGCTGCCGCGGCGCGCCACCGCCGGCGGCACCACGCGGATGCCGGTGGCGCGCAGCGCCTCGGCGTCCATGTGCGAGAACTTGGTCGGCACCTTGTCGAAGAAGGTCAGGTCGCCGGCACCCAGCGGCACGTTGTCGTTCAGGCGGAAGCTCAGCAGCACCGCCTTCTTCAGCCACTGGTGCACCGTCCACTGGCCCACGCCGTCGCGGCTGGCCACGCGCAGGCGCCCGGCGTTGAGCTCGCCGATGGCCTGGTCGACCGCCTCGCGGACTTCGGCCGGCGCGCTGGCCACGGACAGGTTGGCGCGGTCGTCCCACGCGGATTCGATCAGGGTCTGCAGTTGGCTGGACATCGTCGTTCGAGAATGAGGGAGAAAAGGAGGCGCGGGGTGCGCGGCGGATCAAGGGCTCGGGAAACCGGCTGCAAAGAGCGGCAAGGGCTGTAACCGCCGCCGCGGTGCAGCCCGGCCGTGGCGCATCGCGCCGGCCTCAGCCGGCCCGGTTCGTGCGAATGAACGCGGCAATGCGGCCGGCGGCCTCCAGGCACTCCTCGACGCCGGCCACCAGCGCCATGCGCACCCGCCCGGCACCCGGGTTGCTGCCGTGCGCTTCGCGGGCCAGGTAGCTGCCCGGCAAAACCGTCACATTGTATTGAGCCAGCAGCTCGCGTGCGAAGGCGGTGTCCGATCCCCCGCAGACGTCGGCGGGCACCTGCGCCCAGAGGTAGAAACCGGCGTCGGGCAGGCGCACGTCCATCACCTCGGCCAGCAGCGGCGTGACCTGGGCGAACTTGCGGCGGTAGAGCTCGCGGTTGTCGACCACATGCGCCTCGTCGTCCCAGGCGGCGGCGCTGGCCTGCTGCACCGGCAGGGCCATCGCGCTGCCGTGGTAGGTGCGGTAGAGCAGGAAGTTCTTGAGGATCCGCGCGTCCCCGGCGACGAAGCCCGATCGCAGCCCCGGCACGTTGCTGCGCTTGGACAGGCTGGTCAGCAGCACCAGGCGCTCGAAGCCGCTGCGCCCGAGCTTGACCGCCGCCTCCAGCCCGCCCAGCGGCGGTTCGTCGCGGAAGTAGATCTCGGAGTAGCACTCGTCCGAGGCGATCACGAAGCCGTGGCGGTCGCTCAGCGCGAAGAGCTTGGCCCATTCGTCCAGCGGCATCACCGCGCCGGTCGGGTTGCCCGGCGAGCAGACGTAGAGCAGCTGGCAGCGCGCCCAGGTGGCCTCGTCGATCTGCGACCAGTCGGCCGCGAAGTTGCGCGCCGGGTCGCTGTTGGCGAAGACCGGTGTGGCGCCACCGAGGAAGGCCGCGCCTTCGTAGATTTGATAGAACGGGTTCGGGCAGACCACCACCGGCCCGCCGACGTCGCGGTGCTGGGTCGGGTCCAGCACCGTCTGCGCCAGCGAGAACAGCGCCTCGCGCGTGCCGTTGACCGGCAGAACCTGCGTGGCGGCATCGACGCTCACGCCGTAGCGCCGCTGCAGCCAGGCCGCGCAGCTCTGGCGCAGCTTCGGCTCGCCGGCAGTGGCGGGGTAGGCGCTCAGGCCGTCGAGCGAGCTCGCCAGGCGTTCGGCCAGGAAGGGTGGCGTGGCGTGCTTGGGCTCGCCGATGCCCAGGCTGATCGGGCGCAGGGCCGGGTTGGGCGTGACGCCCTGGAACAGGGCGCGCAGCCGCTCGAAGGGGTAGGGCTGCAGCCGCTGGAGCAGAGGATTCATGGGGCCGGATTGTCTCATCGAAGCCGGGCCGGATCCGCCCGCCGCCGCGCCTCAGGCCGGGTCGGCCGGCTCCTCGCCCAGGCGCGCGACGCGGCAGGGAAAGGCCAGCCAGCGCCGCGTCACCTCGCTGAGCAGCGCCGCGTCGCCGGTGGTCCACAGCCGAACCGGCTCGTCGTGCGCCGGCGGGGTGCGGCGCGGCCCGGGCGAATTCGGCAGCAGCTGGCTGGTGCGCCGGGCCACCGCCTCGGCGGTGTCGATCAGCCGCACCGAAGGGCCGAGGGCCGCCTGGATGTGGTGGGCGACGAAGGGGTAGTGCGTGCAGCCCAGCACCACGGTGTCCACCGCCGCGGCGCGCAGCGGCTGGCAGCAGCGCTCGACGGTGTCGAGCAGCTCGGGCGCGTCCAGATCGCCGTGCTCGATCGCCGCGGCCAAGCCTGGGCAGGGCTGCAAGTAGAGCTGCACGTGCGCCGCGTGCGCCTGCGCGAGCAGCTGGAAGCGCCCGCTGCGCAGCGTGCCCTCGGTGGCCAGCACGCCGATGCGGCCGTTGCGGGTGGAGGCGCCCGCGGGTTTCACGCCGGGCTCGACGCCGACGATCGGCCAACCCGTGAAGCGCTCACGCAGATCCTGCACCGCCGCGGCGGTGGCGGTGTTGCAGGCAACCACCAACATCTGCGCGCCCTGGCGGCGCAGGAACTGGGCGATGGTCAGCGAGCGCTGCCGCACGAAGGTCGCCTCGCGTTCGCCGTAGGGGGCGAAGCCCGAGTCGGCCACGTACAACAGCCGTGCCTGCGGCAGCAGCCGGCGCACCGCGCGCAGCACCGACAGCCCGCCGAGTCCCGAATCGAAGACGCCGATGCACGGCGAGTGGGGCGAATTCGTCGCTGACGTCATGGCGGCAAGGGTCGGAACCGGGCATTCGAGGGGGCGCATCGACGGTCGGCCGTTCCCGCGCACGGGCCGCTCGTCGCCTAGGCGGCGCAGTCTAGCAGTGGGGGTTTGCCGCGTCGCAACATCGGGTCTAAAATAGAACGATCGTGCTTTTTTCGGCCGCGGGGGGCAAGCCGACTCTCCCTGCCGCCTAGAATCATCGACCGGTCAGCACAGCAGTCCAATCACTGGAGAACATCGCATGAAGGCTTTGGTACCCGTCAAGCGGGTCGTCGACTACAACGTCAAGGTGCGCGTCAAGAGCGACGGCACGGGCGTGGACATCGCCAACGTCAAGATGAGCATGAACCCCTTCGACGAAATCGCTGTGGAAGAGGCGGTGCGGCTGAAGGAAAAGGGCGTGGTCACGGAAGTGATCGCGGTGTCCTGCGGCGTCACGCAGTGCCAGGAAACCCTGCGCACGGCGATGGCCATCGGCGCGGACCGGGCGATCCTGGTCGAATGCGCGGATGAGCTGCAGCCGCTGGCCGTGGCCAAGCTGCTCAAGGCGCTGGTCGACAAGGAACAGCCGGGCCTGGTGATCCTGGGCAAGCAGGCCATCGACGACGACTGCAACCAGACCGGCC
>DAOLLE010000423.1:0-3365 GCA_035331205.1 Burkholderiaceae bacterium | reverse complement strand
GTTGATGCCCATCATCGCGTAGGCGATGTCGGCGTCGAGCTTGTCGAACAGCGGCATGCCGAGCCCGTCGGGCATGCCGCGCGCCTGCACCTCGATGCGCGCGCCACAGGAGTCGCCGGCGTGACGCAGCTCGTCCATGTAGGCCTCCAGCGTCGGCACGATGCTCGCCGAGGGCGCGAAGAAAGGGTTCAGCGGGATCTGGCTCTCGTCCTCGTTCGGGATCTCGATCGGGCCGAGCTGGCTCATCCAGCCGATGAAGCTCACGCCGTGGCGCTCGCGCAGCCACTTCTTGGCCACCGCACCGGCGGCCACCATCGGCGCGGTCAGCCGGGCCGACGAGCGCCCACCGCCGCGCAGGTCGCGCAGGCCGTACTTGCGCCAGTAGGTGTAGTCGGCGTGGCCGGGGCGAAAGGTGTCCAGCAGGTTGCCGTAGTCCTTGCTGCGCTGGTCGGTGTTGCGGATCAGCAGGCAGATCGGCGTGCCGGTGGTCTGGCCCTCGTAGACACCCGACAGGATTTCGACCTGGTCGGCCTCGTTGCGTTGGGTGACGTGGCGGCTGGTGCCGGGGCGGCGCCGATCCAGGTCGGGCTGGATGTCGACTTCGCTCAGCGCCAGGCCGGGTGGGCAGCCGTCGATGACGCAGCCGATCGCCGGGCCGTGGCTCTCGCCGAAATTCGTGACGCGAAACAGGGTGCCGAAGGTGCTGCCGGGCATGGGAGGAATTCCAAGGGCGCCGGGCATCACAGCGGCCCGGTCGGTGGGACCCAGGCGCGCGGCCTGGGTGCGGGCCTGGGATTGTAGGTGGGCCGGCCTGGCCCTGGGTCGGCCCCGGCATCCCGCCCTCGCGGCGTCCAAAGGCCCCGGGCCCGAGGACGCGAATAGCCCGGCGAAGACCACGTTGCTCGCGGCTATCGAAGGCCCAGCGGCTGCCGACAATGCCCCTCAGATCCCCAGGCCATCGCCCTGCGCGCCGGCCCCAGGCCCCGATTCACCGCCCGTCGACGTCCCTCAAGAGGTTCCTTCCATGAGCATGGTTCTCGAATCCGCCGCCCACGCATCGGCAGCCCCTTCCTCGATCGGCAAGAGCCGCGGCCTGGGCGGGGCCGCGGGCAAGGCCGGCGGCGCACACCACCTGGGCGGCGAGTTCCTGACCTTCCGCCTCGGCGCGGAGGAGTACGGCATCGAGATCCTGAAGGTGCAGGAAATCCGCTCCTACGAGCCGCCCACGCGCATCGCCAACTCCGCGTCCTTCTTCAAGGGCGTGGTCAACCTGCGCGGCGTGATCGTGCCGATCGTCGACCTGCGCCTGAAGTTCGGCTGCGACAGCGCCGAATACAACAGCTTCACCGTCGTGATCGTGCTCAACATCCGCGGCCGCGTGGTCGGCGCGGTGGTCGACTCGGTCTCCGACGTGCTCGAACTGCCCGGCGAGGCGGTGCGCCCGGCACCGGAAATCAACGCCGCGGTGGACACCAGCTACATCACCGGCATCGCCAACGTCAGCGACCGCATGCTGATCCTGATGGACATCGAGGCGCTGATGAGCAGCGCCGACATGGGCCTGATCGACTCGGCCATGCAGTGATCCGCCCAGCCACCAACCCGCTCCCGCATGCAACAACGCGCCCGCGACATCATCCGCCTGACCCGTTCGGCCTGGCACAGTGGCCCATGCCCGGCCCCCCAGCGCAGCCCCGCACCGCAGCCGCTGCGTCCAAACGCCAGGCTGCAGCCAACCGAAGCCGTGCAGCGGGCCCGGCCCGCCGCCTGAGGCCGGCAGACGCCGGCCGACAACGCCAGACCACGCCATGACGAAGGGGCTCCGATCGGAGCCCCTTGTTTTTGGAACCGCGCCTGCGGCGGCGCAGCGCGGTTCAGGCCTGCGGCTGCTGCGCGGCGGCCGCTGCAGCGGCCGCGGCCTCCTCCTCGACCGGCCAGTCGCGGATGTAGGCCTTGAGCATGCGGTTCTCGAAGTCCTGGCTCTCCACCACCGCCTTGGCGACGTCGTAGAAGGAGATCACGCCCATCAGCGTGCGCTGGTTGAGCACCGGCATGTAGCGGGCATGGCGCTCGAGCATCATGCGGCGCACCTCGTCGATCTCGGTGGCCGGGGTGCAAGTCAGCGGGAAGTCGTCCATCACCGAACGCACGCGCGGACCATTGACCGAGCCGCCGTTCTTCTTGACCGCCTGGATGACCTCGCGGAAGGTCAGCATCCCGATCAGGTCGCCGTGCTCCATGACCACCAGCGAGCCGATGTCGTTGTCGCTCATCGTCGCCACCGCTTCGGCCAGCGGCTGGTCGGGGTGGGTGGTGAACAGGGCGTTGCCCTTGACGCGCAGGATGTCACTGACTTTCATGGGGGCTCCTTGGTGGCGTGAGGCCTTCGGTCCCGCAGGTCGCAGTCAGCGCGGCGGGCGGGGCTGTTACGGGGGAAGGTTCACGGCAATATAGCCCACAATCCGGCGCAGGAGCACCCTGAGGAGACCCCATGCCCGGCCCGGCCGATCCCGGTTTCGATACGCTGGCGCTGCACGCCGGCGCCGCCCCCGACCCCGCCACCGGTGCGCGCGCGGTACCGCTGCACCTGAGCACGTCCTTCGTGTTCCAGTCCAGCGAGCACGCCGCCTCGCTGTTCAACCTGGAACGCGCCGGCCACGTCTACAGCCGCCTGTCCAACCCCACCACCGCGGTGCTGGAGCAGCGCATCGCAGCGCTGGACGCCGGCCTGGGCGCACTGGCCACCGCGAGTGGCCAGGCCGCGCTTCACCTGGCGATCGCCACGCTCGCAGGCAGCGGCCACCACATCGTCGCCTCCACCGCCTTGTACGGCGGCTCTCACAACCTGTTGCATTACACGCTGCCGCGTTTCGGCATCCACACCACGTTCGTGCGCCCGGGCGACATCGACGGCTGGCGCGCGGCCATCCGCCCCGAAACGCGGCTGCTGTTCGGTGAGTCCATCGGCAACCCCGGGCTGGACGTACTGGACATCCCGACGGTTGCCCAGCTCGGCCGGGACCACGGCCTGCCGCTGCTGGTCGACGCCACGCTGGCCACGCCCTGGCTGCAGCGGCCCACCGACCTGGGCGCCGCGCTGGTGATGCACTCGGCCACCAAGTTCCTCTGCGGCCACGGCACGGTCATCGGCGGGCTGCTGGTGGACGGCGGCAACTTCGACTGGCAGGCCGCGCACGAGCAGCACGGCCGCTGCCCCGAGCTCTGCGAGCCCTATGACGGCTTCCACGGCCTGGTCTTCGCCGAGGAGAACACCGTCGCCGCCTTCGCGCTGCGCGCGCGCCGCGAGGGGCTGCGCGACTTCGGCGCCTGCATGAGCCCGCACACCGCCTGGCTGATCCTGCAGG
>DAOLLE010000422.1:0-3369 GCA_035331205.1 Burkholderiaceae bacterium | reverse complement strand
GGCAGGTCAGGGCGGCGAGGTCAGCGTCTCGGTCGGCGTCGTGTCGGTGCTGCTGCCCGGCCCGGGCCGCGGCGCGCGCGGCGGCAGCACCGGCGGCCCAGGCCTGGGCAGCCTGGGGGGCTGGGCCAACGTGACGCCGGGGGACATCGTCGGCGCGGCCGACCAGGCGCTGTACGAGGCCAAGCACCAGGGCCGCGCACGCTGCTGCAGCGTCACGCTGACGCAGACCGCCGGCGAACGTTTCGGCGACCGGCCCGGAGAACCGATGGTCGACCGTTCGGCCGAGCGCACGGCCGCCCGCGCCGGTGATGCCTGAATCGCTGCACCTGCGCCGCAGCGCCGCCAAGGCCGGTGGCCTGCTGCTGGCCGGGCTGGTGCTGGCCGGCGGCGCGGCGCACGAGCAGCAGCGCCTGAACGGCCTGCAGTTGCGTGAGGAGCTCGACGGCCTGGTGCGGCGCAGCGCCGACCAGCTGGTCGAGCGCGTGCGCCGCTACGAGGACGGGCTGCGCGGCGCGCGCGGCGCGATCCTGGCCGCCGGCGCCGAACAGGTCACGCGCGAGCAGTTCCTGGCCTACCACGCCTCGCGCGACATCGACGCCGAGTTTCCCGGCGCGCGCGGCTTCGGCTTCATCCGCAAGGTGCCGGTGGGCAGCGAGGACCGCTTCAGCCTCGCCGCGCGGCTGGACGGCCAGCCCTACTTCAGCATCCACGACCTGAGCGCGCATGGCGGTGACCACTACGTCATCCAGTACATCGAGCCGGTGGCGCGCAACGCCGCGGCGGTGGGCCTGGACATCGCCTCCGAGGCGCAGCGCCGTCAGGCCGCCGAGCAGGCCGCGCGCAACGCTCAGGCGCAGATCACCGGGCCGATCACGCTGGTGCAGGCCACCGGCCAGCCGCAGCACGCCTTCCTGATCCTGCTGCCGATCTACCGCCCCGGCCGCCTGACCGAAACCCCGGCCGACCGCGAGGCCGCCACCTTCGGCTGGGCCTACGTGCCGCTGGTGATCGACGAGGTGCTGGCCGGCTTCGACGCGCCGGGCGGCGAGTTCACGCTGCAGCTGTTCGACGTCACCGAGCCGGCGCGGCCGCAGCGCTTCTATGGCCGCGCCGCGGCCCTGCCGATGGGCAGCGCAGCGGTGGCCGAGACGCCGCTGGTGCGCCAGGTGCACCGCCAGGTCTTCGGGCGCGACTGGCTGATCGAGCTGCGCGCCGAGCCTCCCTTCCTCGCGCGCATGCGAGCGCTGCGGCCCGGCGTCGTCTTCGGCGTCGGCGCAATGACCGCGCTGCTGCTGGCCGCGCTGCTCTATGCCCACCTGGTCAACCGCAGCCGCCTGGGGCTGATCCGCGCCCACCGCGCGCGCATGACCACGCTGGTGGAGAACTCCAGCGACGCGATCATCGCCGAGTCGCTCGACGGCCGGCTGACCGCCTGGAACCGCGCGGCCGAGCGCATCTTCGGCCACACCGCCGCCGAAGCGCTGGGCCGCCACGCCCAGGCGCTGCTGCTGCCGCCCGAACGCCAGAGTGCCGACCAGCTGCGCCGCGAGCGGGTGCTCAAGGGCGAGCCGGCCGACCCGATCGACGCGGTGATGTTGCGCCGCAACGGCTCGGAGATCGAGGTGTCGATGACGGTGGCGCCGATCAACGCGCCGGACGGGCGGGTGGTCGGCATTGGCCGCACGATCCGCGACATCGGCGCGCACAAGACCGTCGAGCGCCAGCTGCAGGAGTTCAACGCCGCGCTGGAGCGCCAGGTCGAGGCGCGCACCAGCGAGCTGGCCACCGCACACCGCGACCTGCAGACCCTGCTGGACGCGGTGCCCTCGATGATCGGCTACTGGGACCAGCAGCTGATCAACCGCTTCGCCAACCACGCCTACGGGCTGTGGTTCGGCACCGACCCCCCGCACATGGCCGGGCGGCCGATGCCCGAGGTGATGGGCGCGGCGCTGTTCGAGTCCGACCGCGGCCACGTGGAGGCGGTGCTCTGCGGTGAGCCGCAGACCTTCGAGCGCTCGCTGACGCTGCCCGACGGTCACACGCGCCACGCGCTGGCGCATTACCTGCCCGACCGCGTCGACGGCGAGGTGCAGGGCTTCTACGTGCTGATCCACGACGTCACCGAGCTGACCGAGGGGCGCCAGCGCCTGGCCGACAGCGAGGCCTTCCTGGAGCGCGCCGGGCGGCTGGCCGCGGTGGGCGGCTGGCGGCTCGACCTCGCCAGCGGCGCGCTGACCTGGACCAAGGAGACCTTCCTGATCCACGGCCTGCCCACCGGGGCGGCGCAGCCGACGCTGGAACAATCCATCGCCTTTCACCCCGACGACGCCCGCGAGACGCTGGAGGCCGCGCTGCGCCGGGCGATCGAACAGGGCAGCGGCTGGGACCTGGAGCTGCCGCTGACCACCGCCGACGGCCGCGCGATCTGGGTGCGCACGATCGGCGAGGTCGAGCACGACGGACCGCCCGGAATGCCCGGAATGCCCGGACCGCCCGAGTCCGCCGCAACGCCCCCGACGCGGCTGGTCGGCGCGATCCAGGACATCACCGCCCGCCGCGAGGCCGACGCCGCGCTGGACGCCAAGCGCGCCGCCGAGGCCGCCAGCGCCGCCAAGAGCGCCTTCCTGGCCACGATGAGCCACGAGATGCGCACGCCGCTGAACGCGCTGATCGGCCTGTCGCACCTGCTCGAGGGCACGCCGCTGGACACCGAGCAGCGCGACTTCCTGACCAAGATCCAGCTCGCCGGTCGCAGCCTGCTGGGCGTGATCAACGCGGTGCTCGACCTGGCCAAGATCGAGGCCGGCGAGATGCCGCTGGAGCAGCAGCCCTTCGAGCTGCGCGCCCTGCTCGACGAGGTGGCGGCGCTGCTGGGCCCGCAGGCCACGGCCAAGCAGCTCGCGCTGGGCGTGCACCTCAGCCCGGCGCTGCCCGCCTGGGTGCTGGGCGACGCCGGGCGGCTGCGCCAGATCCTGGTCAACCTGATCGGCAACGCGATCAAGTTCACCGAGCGGGGTCGGGTCGACCTGTCGGCCGAGCCGACCCGCGACAGTCAGGACCGCACACTGCTGCGCTTTGCGGTGCGCGACACCGGCATCGGCATCGGCGCCGAGGACCAGGCCCGGCTGTTCCAGCCCTTCGTGCAGGCCGACGCCTCGACCACCCGGCGCTTCGGCGGCACCGGGCTGGGCCTGTCGATCGTGCGCCACCTGGCGCAGATGATGGGCGGCGACACCGGTGTCAACAGCCGGCCCGGCGAAGGCAGCGAGTTCTGGGTCACCCTGCCGTTGGACGCCGCCGCGCCGAGCCGCAGCGCGGGAGCGGGCAGCGGCGCGGCGCTGGATGCCGGCGTGCCCGCGGCCCCGC
>DAOLLE010000421.1:0-3378 GCA_035331205.1 Burkholderiaceae bacterium | reverse complement strand
GGCGGCGCTGGCCATGATGGGGCCGAAGTTGCGCGCGGTCATGCGGTAGGTGAGGTTGCCCCAGCGGTCGCCCCGCTCGGCCTGGATCAGCGCCACGTCGGCGTGAATCGGCCACTCGAGCACCTGGCCACGGCCGTCGATGATGCGGGTTTCCTTGCCCTCGGCGAGGCGGGTGCCGTAGCCCGTGGGGGTGTAGAAGGCGCCGATGCCGGCCCCCGCGGCACGGATGCGCTCGGCCAGGTTGCCCTGCGGCACCAGCTCCAGCTCGATCTTGCCGGCGCGGTAGGCGCGGTCGAAGTGCTGCGAGTCGTGCTGGCGCGGGAAGGAGCAGATGATCTTGCGCACCCGGCCCAGCTCGATCAGCCGGGCCAGGCCGCCGTCGCCGTTGCCGGCGTTGTTGGCGACCACGGTCAGGTCCCGCGCGCCCTGCTCGATCAGGCCGTCGATCAGCGCCTGCGGCTGCCCGGCCAAGCCGAAGCCGCCGATCATCACCGTGGCGCCGTCGGCGATGCCGGCCAGGGCACTGGCCACGTCGGGATGGATCTTGTGGATCATGGGGTGTGCCGCCTCGATTGTTCGCAATAAGAACGTTAGTTCTCAATATGAACGAAGCCTAGTTCGACCCACCAATCGAGTCAACAAAAATCTCACCAGCAAAGAAAAACGGCGCCATCCGGCGCCGTTGGAGCGGGTGAAGGCCGCAGTCGATCAGCCCAGGCCAGCCTCGCCGGGCGCATCGGACGCGGCCTGCGCCGCCGCCTCACCAACCCCCTGGGTCCCTTCCGTCACGACGGGCGCGGCCGGCAGCGTCCAGCCGTCGATGCGCTCGAACACCGCGATGGACTCGACGTGCGCGGTGTGCGGGAACATGTTCACCACGCCAGCGGCCGCGCAGCGGTAACCGGCCTGGTGCACCAGCAGGCCGGCATCGCGCGCCAGCGTGGCCGGGTTGCAGCTGACGTAGACGATGCGCCGCGGCGGCTCGTAGCCGTCGCGCGGCGCCTGGCGCACCTCGGCCAGGGCCTTGACCAGCGCGAAGGCACCCTCGCGCGGCGGATCGACCAGCCAGCGCTCGGCGCTGCCGTAGGCCGCGAGGTCGGCGGCATCCAGCTCGAAGAGGTTGCGCGCGGCGAAGCTCGCCGTGTGCGCCAGCTGGTTGCCGGCGGCGTTCTCGCGCGAGCGCTGCACCAGCGCCTCGCTGCCCTCGATGCCCAGCACCTCGCGCGCCTGCGTGGCCAGCGGCAGCGTGAAGTTGCCCAGGCCGCAGAACCAGTCGATGACGCGCTCGTCCTTCTGCACCTGCAGCAGGTTGAGCGCGCGCTGCACCAGCACGCGGTTGATGGCGTGGTTGACCTGGGTGAAGTCGGTGGGCTTGAAGGGCATCGTCAGGCCGTACTCGGGCAGGCTGTAGGCCAGCTGGGGCCCCAGCACGTCCAGGCGGTGCACCGTGTCCGGCCCCTTGGGCTGCAGCCACCACTGCACGCCGTGCGCAGCGCCGAAGTCGGCCAGGCGGGCCAGGTCGGCGGCGCTCAGCGGCGCGAGGTGGCGCAGCACCAGCGCCAGCACCAGGCCCTCGCTGCGTTCGCCCAGGGCCACCTCGATCTGCGGCAGGGTCTCGCGCGCGTCCATGCCGCCCACCAGCGCGCGCAGCGGAATCAGCAGGCCGCTGACCTTCTCCGGCAGGATGGGACAGACCTGCATGTCGGCCACGTAGCGCGACTTGCGCTCATGGAAGCCCACCAGCACGGTGCCCTTCTTGGCCACCCAGCGCACCGACAGGCGGGCGCGGTAGCGGTAGCCCCAGGCGGGGCCCTCGATCGGGCGCAGCACGCGCTCGGGTTTCACCTTGGAGAGGTGCTGCAGGTTGCTCTCGAGCGTGCGCTGCTTGACCGCCACCTGCGTGCTCGGCTCCAGGTGCTGCATCTTGCAGCCGCCGCAGGCCCCGGCGTGCAGGCCGAAGTGCGGGCAGCGCGGTCGCACGCGCTGCGAGCTCTCGCGGCCCAGCTCGACCAGCGTGGCCTGTTCCCACTGGTTCTTGCGGCGGTTCACCGCCACCCGGGCGGTTTCACCGGGCAGCGCGCCCTCGATGAAGACCACCTTGCCCTCGGCGTTGCGCGCCACGCCCTGCGCGTCGAGGTCGAGCGCGTCGACCGTCAACCATTCATCTGCTGCTGTCATGGGGCGGATTGTCTCAGGCCGCGCGCCACCGCCCGTGCGCACGGCACGCCCGCGAATAACACGCCGCCCCGCCGGTGTACAGGCCACAAGTCTTGTACGGAAGTGACCCGGTGCTAACGGGAAGGCCCTGAGGGTTACCGAGGTAAGTCCGGGACGCAAACCCTGTGAAAAGCAGGGGTACCCCCCTATCGTTGCGTCCATCGGGTCTTCGGACCGCACGCCGGATGCGCCGGCCCAGCGGGCTTCGACAGAAGCACCACGGCTTCCAGACCCACCGTTTCGACCCCATTGCAGGAGAATTGCCATGCCCCAACGCCTTCCCGCCACGCTGAGCGCACTGTCCGACCTGGCCGTCGAGCGCCGGTCCACCGCCCAGCGCCAGGCCCGCCTGGCAACGATCAGCCTGCTGATGGCCGCGGTGCTTGCGGCCTGCGGCGGTGGTGGTGACGGCAGCACCGGCAGCAGCAGCGGCGGCAGCGCCAGCACCGCGTCGGCGAGCACGGGCGAGTCGCCGTCGCGCGCCGTCAGCCTGGCCGATACCGCCGACGGCCTGCAGGTCAGCATCGCCACCACCAGCTACGCCAACAAGGCCGGCGGCTCCAAGGGTTCGAGCGGCTCGGCCGCCAACCCCGGCCGCAGCGCATCCAGCCCGGACAGCGGCAGCGGCGCCTCCGCGAGCGACAGCACGGGCAGCAGTGGCGACCAGGCCACCGTGGACCACGCCTGGACCACGATGCGCTACGCGGTCACCGCCAACGTGACCGCCGGTGCGAGCAGCGGCCAGGCGCTGCAGGGCGCGCTGGTGCTGCGCGGCGAGCTGCAGGACGACGGCAGCACCAAGCTCAGTGGCCGCTGGGTGACCAGCCCGCTGTCGAGCAACGCCGCCTCTGCCACCGCGCTGGCGCAGCAGCTGCAGGCGATCGAATCCTCCTCGACGCTGCGCAGCGACTACCGCAGCCAGGTGGCCGCGCTGGTGACCTCGCTGCAGATCAAGCTGGGCTCGAACGGCAGCATCAGCAGCCAGACGCTGGACAGCGACACCGGCCGCGCCGCGCTGGCCGAATTCAGTCGGGCCTACAACTCCGCCACCGACACCTATGTGGCGAACTACGACAACCTGATGAGCATGCGCGGCAACCGCGGCTCGCGCGGCGCCAGCACCGTGAGCGGCACGATGGCCGCCAACGGCACCATCACGCT
>DAOLLE010000420.1:0-3381 GCA_035331205.1 Burkholderiaceae bacterium | reverse complement strand
CTGCCCACCGGCCTGGTGGCCGAGTGCCAGGACGACCGCAGCCAGCACCGCAACAAGGCCAAGGCCATGGCGGTGCTCGCCGCGCGCCTGCGCGACAAGGACCGCATCGAGCGCCAGGCCCGCGACGCCGCCACGCGCAAGGGGCTGATCGGCAGCGGCGACCGCAGCGACCGCATCCGCACCTACAACTTCCCGCAGGGCCGGCTGACGGACCACCGCATCAACCTGACGCTCTACAAGCTCGGCACGATCCTGGAAGGCGACCTCGACGAGGTAATCGCCGCGCTGAAGGCCGCCCGCGCCGCTGAGCTGCTGGCCGACCTGGAGGCCGCGGCGTGACCGCGCTCGGCCCCACCGGCCTCACCGTCGCCCAGGCGCTGGCCCAGGCCCGCGCACGCGGCCTGGACCGCTTCGACGCGCAACTCTTGCTGGGTGGTCTGCTCGCTCAAAACCGCAGCTGGCTGCTGGCGCACGACGACGCGGTGCTGAGCGCCGAACAGGCCGAGCGCTGGGCCGACTGGCTGGCGCGCCGCGCGGATGGCGAGCCGGTGGCCTACCTGCTCGGCGAGCGGGGCTTCCATGGCCTGACGCTGGCGGTCGGCCCCGCCGTGCTCGACCCCCGACCCGACACCGAGACGCTGGTCGACTGGGCGCTGGCCGTCCTGGCGGACCTGCCGTCCGGCGCGCGCCTGCTCGACCTGGGCACCGGCAGCGGCGCGATCGCGCTGGCGATCAAGGCCGCCCGGCCGGACGCGCAGGTCAGCGCCGTCGACCTCAGCGAGGCTGCGCTGGCGGTGGCCCGCGGCAACGGCGAGCGCCTGGGCCTGCCGGTGCGCTGGCTGCAGGGCGCCTGGCTGGCGCCGGTGGCCGGCGAGGCCTTCGACCTCATCGTCAGCAACCCGCCGTACATCGCCGAGGGCGATCCGCACCTGGGCGCGCTGAAGCACGAGCCGGCGCTGGCGCTGACCTCCGGGCCGGACGGGCTGGACGCGATCCGCCACCTGATCGCCCACGCCCCTGCGCACCTCGCGTCCGACGGCTGGCTGCTGCTGGAACATGGCTACGACCAGGCCGACGCGGTGGCCGCCCTGCTGAACGCCGCCGGCGGCTGGGCCAACATCACCCACCGCCTCGACCTGGGCGGGCAGCGCCGCTGCACCGGCGCGCGCCGAACCACCGCGGCCTGAAGCCTCCGACTCGCCCGGCCCAGCGCCGGGGTGTGGGGCCGCCCCCACGGTGTGGCTCGCACGCATCGCACCCGCGGAGCCCAACGGTGCCCGAACGTAACTTTGTCACAGGCCATCGGCCCTCCTCCACCCCCGAGCGCCCTCTCGAAGACAAGACCCGATTCCCGTTGCAGTTCATGCCGTTGTGGCGGCGTCACAGGCGTAGCATCGCTTCGAGGCAGCCCAGAAACCTGCCGCCATCGGAGGATCCCATGAGCAGCCCACGCCGCCGCCGCTTCACCCCCTGGTCATCGTCGCCGTGCCCGGCGCTGGGGCGGCGTGCCACGACGCTGCTGCTTGCCGGCCTGATCGGCAGTGCGGCCGCGGTGGCCCAGCCGGCAGCAGCCGACGGGCTGCGCTGGTCGGCCGGCGGTGGTCTGGCGAGCGGCACCGTGCTGGGCGCCTGGAGCACCCGCTTCGGCTGGGCCGACGCGCCCGCCGACCCCGCGCTGGCCAACCCGGTCACCGCGCGCCTGAGCTGGCAGTGGCTGAACGACTACCGCTTCGGCACCGGCGGCGGCCTGCGCGCCACGGGCGGGCTGCTGGGCGGGCTGGACCGCGGCAGCAATGGGGCGGCCAACAGCGCGAACTTCGCCTCGACGCTCGGTGCAAACAGTGGATCGCCCAGCACCGGCTCGACGCTGCGGCTGTCGGGCGGCACCCGCCCGGTCTGGGCCAGCAGCGCCAACTCGACGTTCGGGGACAACCTTTGGGCCACGCCCTACGTCGGGCTGGGGTACGACACCGCCACCACGCCGCGCAGCGGTTGGGGCGGCTGGGGACTGTCGGCCGATGTCGGCTGGGTCACCCGGCGCACCGGCGGCCGGGGTCTGGGCCTGGGTGCGCAGACGGACGGCGAGGACAGCTGGCGTTCACTGCGTGTCGCACCGATGCTGCAGGTGGGTGTGTCCTACGCCTTCTGATCGGGGCGGTGCCCCCAGGGTCAACCCGGGGGCCGGGTTGGGATTAAGCTCTCGCTTTTCTTACCAACGCACGGCCGAGCCAGACCCATGCCCAACGACGTTCAGCAACGCATCGACACCCTCGTCAAGTCCCACCCCGTCGTGCTCTTCATGAAGGGTTCGGCCCAGTTCCCGATGTGCGGCTTCTCCGGCCGCGCGGTGCAGATCCTCAAGGCCTGCGGCGTGTCCGAGCTGACCACGGTGAACGTGCTGGAGGACGAAGCCGTCCGCCAGGGCATCAAGGACTACGCCAACTGGCCCACCATCCCCCAGCTGTACATCCACGGCGAGTTCGTCGGCGGCTCGGACATCATGATGGAGATGTACCAGTCGGGCGAACTCCAGTCGATGCTGCAGCCCAAGGCGTGAGCAGCGTGGCGGCGGCCCGCCGCCTGGTCGTCGGCATCACCGGCGCCTCGGGCGCGGTGTATGGCGTGCGCCTGCTGGAGCGGGCCCGGGCGCTGGGCGTGTACACCCACCTGGTGGCCACGCCGGCCGGCCTGCTCAATGTCCACCACGAACTCGGACTCGATCGGCGCGCGCTCGACGCGCTGGCCGACGCGTCCCACTCGCCGGGCGAGGTGGGCGCCTGCATCGCCAGCGGCAGCTACGCCAGCGACGCGATGGTGATCGCACCCTGCTCGATGAAGACGCTCGCGGCCGTGGCCCACGGCTTGGGCGACAACCTGCTGACCCGCGCCGCCGACGTGTCCCTCAAGGAGCGCCGTCGGCTGCTGCTGCTGGTGCGCGAGACGCCCTTCAACCTCGCCCACCTGCGCAACATGACCGCGGTGACCGAGATGGGCGGCATCGTCTTCCCGCCGCTGCCGGCCTTCTACCACCGGCCGCAGAGCATCGCCGAGCTGGTCGACGAGACGGTCGAGCGGGTGCTGCAGATGGCCGGCATCGCCACCGCCGAGCCGAAGGCCTGGAAGGGCCTGTAAGCCCAACCGGTCCCCGAGGACCGAGGGGTCAGCGCCGCGACGCCGCAGACGGTCCCGCCGGGGCCGACACCGTCCCCGGCCCATCGAGGAACTCCCAGCGTTTGCGCGCACCCAGCACCATGTTGGGGTAAGGCGCCTGCCCGCGGCTGCCGTTGTAGCGGCCCAGCGCCAGGAAGAGATCGCCCTGCTCGCGGTCGAGGTAGTGGCGCAGGATCACGCAGCCGAAGCGCAGGTTGGTCTGCAGGTGGA
>DAOLLE010000419.1:0-3396 GCA_035331205.1 Burkholderiaceae bacterium | reverse complement strand
CACCGCCGACATCGTCAACGGCCTGAAGCGCTTCTCCGCCAAGGACCGCGGCGAGCTGGCGCCGGTGGACCTCAACGGCGTCATCGAGCGCGCGGTGCACTGGGTGCAGAAGGGCACCGCACCCACCTTCGTGGTGCACTGGCGCAGCGGCTCACCCTGCCACGTGCTGGCCAGCGCCGGGCAGCTGCTGCAGGTGCTGATGAACCTGATCCAGAACGCCTTCGACGCCGCTTCAGCCCTGCGCCGCGCCGACGGCAGCCCGCCCACGCTGTGGATCGAGGGCCACTGCGACGGCCCGCTGGCGCGCCTGACCTTCCGCGACAACGGACCGGGCATCGCCGACGAGCACCTCAGCCGCCTCTTCGACCCCTTCTTCACCACCAAGCCGCCGGGCAAGGGCACCGGCCTGGGCCTGTCGATCAGCTACGGCATCGTCGAGCAGCACGGCGGCCGGCTGCTGGCCGGCAATCACGCCGAGGGCGGCGCCGAGTTCGTGCTGGAACTGCCGCTGGCGCCGGACTCAGGCGCTGCTGCCTCAGCCTCCGCTGCCTCGGCCTGAGCCGCCGCCCCGCGCGCATAAGCGCCCATCACCACGCGGATCAGCACGCCCGCGAGCAGCGCGATCAGCGCCAGTTCGATCCACATTGCTCGCATCTCCTGGTGAGCGGGACGATTTGCACAGCGCGCCGTGGCGGCAGCACCGCAGCGCGGGCGGATTGTGCGGTTTCGGGCCCCTCGGCGGCCATACTCGGTGCATGACCCCACCGCCCACCGACCCGTACCCCGAGCCGTCGCCGGCCGCCCAACTGCCGCAGGCCACGCTGTCCACCATCGTCGAGCACACCCCGCTGGTGTCCATCGACCTGATCTGCCACAACCCGGCCGGCGAGGTGCTGCTGGGCTGGCGGCGCAACCGGCCGGCGCGCGACAGCTGGTTCGTCCCCGGCGGGCGCATCCGCAAGGACGAGCGCGTGGCGCAGGCGCTGCAGCGCATCGCCGCGGCGGAGCTGGGCCTCGATCCAGCCAGCCTCCCGGCGGTGGAGTTCCTGCGCGCCTGGGAGCACCTCTACGACGACAACTTCACCGGCACGCCCGGCTACGGCACGCACTACGTGGTGATGGCCTACCGGCTGACGCTGGACGAGGCCCGGGCCCGCGCGCTGCAGCCCGACGCCCAGCACGGCGAGCTGCGCTGGTTCGGCGTGGACGCGCTGCTCGCCGACCCGGCGGTGCACCGCAACAGCCGCGCCTACTTCGACCCGTCGATCGACGCGACGCGCATCCCCTGAGGCGCCGCGCACGGCCGGCCGGGCGGATCAGCCCCGCGGCGCGCGCCGGTTGTGCGCGATCAGCCGGTCGAACAGCTCGCTCAGCGTGTGCTGTTCCGCCTCGCTCAGGCAACCGAAGAGCCGCCGGCTGCGCGCGTTGACCAGCGCGACGGTGCGCGCGTGCAGGGCACGGCCCGCCGGCGTGAGGGTCAGCACCACGCCGCGGCCGTCGGCGGCGCTGTCGCGCTTGTCCGCCAAGCCCTGATCGACCAGCGACTGCGCCGCCCGGCTGGCCTGGCCCTTGTTCAGGGTGCAGGCCTCGGCCAGCGCCACCACCGACAGCGGCTCGAAGGCGCCCAGCGTCGCCAGCGCCCGGCCATCGCTGGCCGTCAGCCCCAGCTCCTGCAGGAAGTCGGTGCCGCTCGTGCGCTCGCTGAGCTTATGCAGCATCAGCAGGCGAAAGCTCAGGGTGCGCTCCAGCGGCAGGTCCGCATCGGGCGCGGGATCGCCGACAGGGGCGGGATCGGACGGGTGATCGGTCGGGTGAGCGGTCAAGGCGGTGGTCAGCGGAGGGTTCGGACCAGTGTACGCGGCGACACCCCACGGTTTGACCCCGCGGGTTTACCCGAGCAACCCGGACGTGAATCGGCCATATAGTTGCGCACGCAACCAAATCGCCGCATTCCCGATTTCACCGAGGCCCGCATGCACCAGCCCAGCAGCACCCCGCGCCCGTCGATCTATTACCGCTACGAGGTCTTCGAGCCCTGGCTGCCCTCGGCCCACCCGGACCAGACCAGGCACAAGGTGGCGATCGTCGGCTCCGGCCCTGCGGGCATGGTCACGGCGCTGGAGCTGGCGCGCCACGGCGTGCCCAGCGTGCTGCTGAGCGCCGAGCGGCAGTTCTCGCAGGGCAGCCGGGCGATCTGCTTCACGCGGCGCTCGATGGAAATCCTCCAGCAGGTCGGCGTGGCCGATCGCATGGCCGCCAACGGCCTGCCCTGGCGCTTCGGCAACTCCTTCTACCGGGGCGAGCGCGTGTTCCGTATGGAGGCCCCACACAGCGAGGACGAGCGCTTCTTCCCGATCCTGAACATCCAGCAGCAGTACATGGAGGAGTACCTCCACGACGCCTGCCAGGCCCAGCCGCTGATCGACCTGCGCTGGGGCAATCAGGTTCTGGCCGTGACGCAGGATGAGGACCATGCCGAGCTGCGCGTCGACACGCCCGAGGGCGAATACACGCTGGAAGCCGACTGGGTAGTCGACGCTTCCGGCGGGCGCTCGGCGATCCGCAGCGCGATGGACCTGCAGATGGAGGGCGCCTCCTACGAGGGCTTCTTCGTCATCTGCGACATCCGCATCGACCTGCCGCTGCCCACCGAGCGGCTGGCCTTCTTCGACCCGGAGTGGAACCCGGGCAACACCGTACTGATGCACCGCGAGCCGCACGGCATCTGGCGCGTGGACTACCAGCTGCCCGCCGGCGAGACGCCCGAGCAGGCGCTGCGGCCCGAGTCGATGGCCGCGCGCATCAACGCGCAGCTGGCCTCGATCGGCTTGGGTGGCACGCCCTGGGAGATGGATTGGAGCTCGGTGTACTCGGCGCGCACGCTGACCCTGCCCGACTTCGTGCACGGCCGGGTGATCTTCACCGGCGACGCCGCCCACCTGCTGCCGATCTTCGGGGTGCGCGGCGCCAACACCGGCTTCCAGGACGCCCAGTCGCTGGCCTGGCACCTGGCCTTCGTGGTGAAGGGCCTGGCGGGCCCGGCGCTGCTGGCCAACCACAGCGCCGAGCGCGTCGGCGCGGCGCGCGAGATCATCGCCGAGGGCGGCAAGAGCACGCGCTTCATGACGCCGCCCAGCCCGGGCTTTCGCCTGCTGCGCAACGCGGTGCTGTCGCTGTCGCTGACGCAGGACTTCGTGCGCCCGCTCTACCACTGGCGCACCTCGCGGCCGCACGAATACAGCCACTCCGCGCTCAACAGCCCCGGCGACGACGATGCGCTGTTCACCGACGGCCCGGCCCACGGCGCGCCGCCGCGCAACGTGCGCCTGGGCGCCGACGACTTCCTGCTCGACCACCTGGGGGGCGCGCACGGCGCGGGCTTCGACCTGCTGTATT
>DAOLLE010000418.1:0-3443 GCA_035331205.1 Burkholderiaceae bacterium | reverse complement strand
CCGACGAGCAGGCGGTGGTCAACCTCTTCGAGCAGGCCGCGCCCTCGGTGGCTTACATCACCACCGAGAGCGAGCAGCGCAACCTCTTCGGCGGCGCCGAGGTCAGCCAGGGCGCGGGCTCGGGCTTCGTCTGGGACGCGCAGGGCCACATCGTCACCAACTTCCACGTCGTGCAGGGCGCCAAGCGGGTGTTCGTGCAGCTCGACGCGGGCAAGCCGATCGCCGCCGAGCCGGTGGGCGTGGCGCCCGAGTACGACCTGGCGGTGATCCGCCTGACCAAGGTGCCGCGCGAGCTGCGCCCGATCCCGCTGGGCAGCTCGCGCGACCTGAAGATCGGCCAGTCGGTCTACGCCATCGGCAACCCCTTCGGCCTGCAGCGCACGCTGACCAAGGGGCTGGTGAGCGCGCTGGACCGTGAGCTGCCCACCGCCAACTTCCGCGAGGTGGTCGGCGTGATCCAGACCGACGCGGCGATCAACCCGGGCAACTCGGGCGGGCCGCTGATGGACAGTGCGGGGCGGCTGATCGGCGTGAACTCGGCGATCCGCTCGGCCAGCGGCAGCTCCTCGGGCATCGGCTTCGCGATCCCCGCCGATCTGGTCAACCGCGTGGTGCCGGCGCTGATCGGCAAGGGCCGCGCGCCGCTGCCGGGCATCGGCGTGACGCCGGTGCAGCCGGACCTGGTGGCGCGCGCAGGCATCAGCGGCGTGGTGCTGGCCGAGGTGGGCCGCGGCACGCCGGCGGCGGCGGCCGGGCTGATTCCCTACAACCGCCGCAACGGCGACCTGGGCGACGTGATCATCGGCGTCAACGGCCGGCCGGTGGAGACGCTGTCCACCTTCGTCAGCGAGCTCGAGCGCGCGGGCGTGAACAACACCGTCGAGCTGACGGTGGCGCGCAACGAGCGCGAGCGCAAGGTGCGCGTGAAGGTGATCGACCTGCGCGACTGAGTGGCCGAAGTGCCCGCGCGGTTCAGGCGGCGCCGCGCGGCTCGAGCAGGTGGCGGGTGTCCGGGTGGCGGCGCATGTAGGCCGCGACGTAGGAGCAGCGCGGCAGCACCTGCAGGCCTTCGGTGTCGGCCCAGGCCAGCGCGGCGGCCACCAGCTCGGCGGCGATGCCGCGGCCTTCCAGCGGTGCGGGTACGCCGGTGTGGTCGAAGGCGACCCGGCGCCGTTCAGCGTCGAGCTCATAGGTGACCACGCTGAGGTGGCCATCGGTCTCGACCTCGAAGCGCGAGGCCTCGGGGCGGTGGATCACACGCAGGGGAGCGGGAACGTCAGGAGGATACATACCGACAGTGTCGCGCAGGTCGTGGGGCTGTGGGCGTCGGGGTCTTCGCGGAGGGCGCCGTTCGGCCTTTCCGAGCGGGGTGTGCGAGGTATATGCCGCAGCGTTCAGGCGGCCGCCTTCTGGGTTGCCGGCGCGCTGCCCAGCGGCTCGCCCTGCGTCGATCCCGTCGGGCCGGCGGGGTCGAGCGCCGGTTCCAGGCCCTGCACGAAGTAGCAGGCGATGCGCTCGCGCGGCAGCAGGTAGTCGCGCATCGCGCGCGGCAGGTGCTGCGGATGCAGACTGCGCTGCACGCTCAAGCCCGTCTCCTGGGCCAGATGCAGCAGCTCGGCGTCCTCGGGCGCGACGCGGGGGTCGTAGACCCGCACGCTCGGGCGCAGTGCGTGGGCAGGGTGTACCGCCACGACCACCGCGATGCGTTCGTCGCTGAGCTGCACCACCGAACCGGGCGGGTACAGGCCCAGCAGTTGGACGAAGGCGGCCAGCAGGGCGGCGTCGGCCGGGTGGCGGGCGGGCGTGCGCAGCTCGGCCAGGGCCTCCTGCGGGGTGCGCAGCGGCTGGCCGTGATGGCGCGGATTGCACAGGCGGTCGTAGCGGTTCACCAGCGCGACGATGCGCGCGGGCAGCGAGAGCGCCTCCGCCTTCAGCCCCTGAGGCAGGCCGCTGCCGTCACCGTTTTCGTGGTGCTGGCCGATGATCTGCAGCACCGCGCCGTCCAGCCCCATCGCCATGCCCAGACGCAGGCCCTGGGCGACGTGCTCGCGCTGTTCGCGGTGGGCCAGCGCGTCGGTCTCGCAGCCGAGCTGGCGCAGGGCGTCCGGCAGCAGCAGCTTGCCGATGTCGTGCAGCAGGGCGCCGATGGCGATCGTGTGCAGGGCCTCGGCGTCCAGCCCCAGGTGACGCGCCAGCATCAGCGCCAGGGTGGTGACGTTCAGGGCGTGCTGCGAGCTGCAGGTGCCCACCGCGTCGCTGAGCAGGCGCAGCGTGCTGCTGTCGTCCTCGCAGAGCTGGGTGACCATGGCCGCGGCCAGGCCCTGAGCGGTGTCGCGCGCCAGCGCGGGCTGCTGCACGGCGTCGCGGGTGATGCCCAGCCAGGCCCGGCTCGCCTGGGCGTGCAGGCGGTCGCTGCGCAGCAGGCTGGCGCGCTGGGCGGCCAGGCGGGCGCGGTCGGGGGGAGCGCAGCGCGCCATCGCCGCGGTGTGGGGTGCCGTGAGCAGGTCGGTGGCAGCGACGGGCAGGGGAGCGGCGGAATCGGACATGGGCAGCAACGCAGTCGGTGCCGGCGCGGCCGGCGGTCATGCGCTGCTTATCGGTGTCCCGATCTGGCAACTTGAGTGGTCGGGGTCGGGGTCGGGGCCGGGGCCCTTGGCTCAGCGGCTGCCTGGGTCGAGGCTGATCGTCATCACCGGCGGGATGCGCCCGTCGATGTCGCGCGGCAGGATCTCGGTTTTGTCGATCGCGCGCAACACCGCCTCGTCCCACTCGGCCACGCCGCTGGGCTTGATCAGGCGCTTGCCGATGATCGTGCCGTCGGTGGCCACGCGGATCTCGACGTCGGCGACGATCGAGCGGCTGGCCCGCCCGGTGTAGACGATGTTGGGCAGGATGCGCGCGCGGATGCGGCCCTCGTAGCCCGCCGAGGGGGCGGCGCTGCGCGCGGCGCTGCCGGTCGAACCCGCGGGACCCGTGCCGGTGCTGCCCGAGTTGCCGGAGCCTGAGCCTCCCAGCTGGTTCTGCAGCCGCTGCAGCGCCTCTTCGCGCATGCGCGCTGCGCGCTCGGCATCGGCCTTCTCAGCTGCCTTCTCAGCGGCCTTCTGCTCGGCCGCCTTGCGATCGGCGGCTGCCTTGGCCGCGGCGGCCTTGTCGGCAGCGGCCTTGTCGGCGGCCTTCTTCTCGTCGAGTTCGCGCTGGCGTTGCAGTTCGCGCTTGGCGCGCTCCTGGTCGGCGCGCTCTTTCTCGAAGCGGGCCTTGTCGGCGCGCGCCTTGTCTTCCCGGGCCTTGTCCTCCTTCGCCTTGTCCTCGCGCAGCTTCTCGGCCCGGGCCTGTTCGGCACGGCGCTGCTCGGCCTCGCGCTGGCGGCGGGCGCGCTCGGTGGCGATGTCGGCGTCGGGCTGAGGCGGCGGTGGCGGAGCCACCGCGGGCGGGGGCGGTGCCGG
>DAOLLE010000417.1:0-3468 GCA_035331205.1 Burkholderiaceae bacterium | reverse complement strand
CTGCGCGTCGAGCTGGCGCTGGACCGCGGCAGCATTCGCTCCGGCGGTTGCGAAGTGCCGATCGCCGAGCTGGAATTCGAGCTGCTGGCGGGCCCGCCGGCTGCGCTGGTCGAGCTGGCCCGCGGCTGGGTCGAGCCCTTTGCGCTGTGGCTGGATGTGCGCAGCAAGGCCGAGCGAGGGGATCGACTCGCGCGCCGTGCCCCTGCTCCGGTGGCGCTGCTGCCCGAGGGCGGCTCGCCCAAGGACCTCGTGGAGCCGCTGCTGGCCAACGCCGCGGTGCTGATGGCTGGCGAAGGGCGGGGGGCACACATTGACGCTCTGCTGGCCGCAATGCGCGCGCTGACCGCTGGTGCCCTGGCTGCCGACCCGGCCTGGTCTCGGCTGCTGCAGAGGCTGGAGCAGGCCGCGGCAACAGCGTCCCCCCAGGCGCCGGCGCCCGCCGAGGTCGGGCCCTGGCTGCGCCAGCCGCAGACGCAAGCGCTGTGGTTGGGCCTGCTCACGCGCGCCGGCTGAGCGCGGGGCGCGACACTTCGAGACGGCCGCTCAGATCTGCGGCCAGTTGGCAGTGGCCTCGGCCGGCATTCCGGCCGGGGCGCCCACGGCGTCGGCCACTTTCGGCACGATGCAGTCCGGGCCGAGCGTGGCCGCGAAGCCGGAGCGCTGGATCAGCCCCAGCGGCTGCGGGTTCACCTCGGCCAGCAGCAGCACGATGCCCTGGCGGTGCAGCACCCGGTGCAGCTGTTCCAGCGCATCCAGGCCCGAGGTGTCCATCGAGATCATGCGGTGCATCTCCAGCACCAGCACCCGGGTGTCGGGCGCGAGCCGGGCCGGCAGTTCCTCGATCTTGCCCACCGCACCGAAGAACAGCGAGCCGAAGAGCTCGAAGACCTGCACGCCCGGTGGCAGGCTGCCGCCGTCGTGGGGCTTGACGGTGAACAGCGAGCTCATCCGGACGATGAAGAAGGCGCAAGCCAGCAGCAGCCCCACCTCGACGGCGATGGTCAGGTCGAAGACCACGGTGAGGAAGAAGGTGCCCAGCATCACCGTGCGATAGGGCAGCAGGAAGTGCTTGAGCCGGGCGAACTCGCGCCACTCGCCCATGTTCCAGGCCACGAACATCAGGATGCCCGCCAGCGCCGCCAGCGGCACATGCAGCGCCAGCGGGGCCGCGGCCAGCACAACGACGAGCAGCGCAAAGGCGTGCACCATGCCGGCCACCGGGCTGGCGGCACCGGCGCGCACGTTGGTGACGGTGCGCGCGATCGTGCCGGTGGCCGGAATGCCGCCGAAGAAGGGCGCGACGAAGTTGGCCACGCCCTGCGCCATCAGCTCCTGGTTCGGGTCGTGGCGGGGCAGCTCGGTCATGTTGTCGGCCACGCGGGCGCAGAGCAGGGACTCGATGGCCCCGAGCAGTGCGATCGTGATCGTCGGGATCAGCAGCTGCTTGGCGGTGGCCCAGCTGAACTCGGGCAGCTCGAAGTGCGGCAGCTGCTGCGGGATGCCGCCGAAGCGCGAGCCGATCGTCTCGACTTCCAGGCCCAGCAGGGCCGTGACGATGGTTGCCACCACCAGCGCCACGATGGTGCCGGGGATGTGGGCGGCGGCGCGTTTGAGCTTGGCCAGCAGGCCCACCGGCGCCACGTCCATGCGGTAGGACTTGGGCCAGAGCACCACGGTGGCCAGGCAGGCGGCGGCAATGGCCACCGCCGCCAGGTTGGTGGTGTGCAGGTGGTGCGCCAGCACTGCGATTTGCGTGAAGAAGTCGGCCGGCAGTTTGTCGATCGTCAGGCCGAGGAAGTCCTTCACCTGAGACAGCCCGATCAGCACCGCGATGCCGTTGGTGAATCCGATCACGATCGACACCGGGATGTAGCGCACCAGCGCCCCCAGCTTGAACCAGCCGAGCAGGAACAGCGTGATGCCGGCCAGCGAGGTGGCGATCAGCAGGTTGGCCAGCCCGTAGCGCTCGACGATGCCGTAGACGATGACGATGAAGGCGCCCGCTGGCCCGCCGATCTGAACGTGCGAGCCGCCCAGCGCGGAGATCAGGAAGCCGGCGACGATGGCGGTGAACAGGCCGGCTTCGGGCTTGACGCCCGAGGCGATCGCAAACGCCATCGCCAGCGGCAGGGCGACGATGCCGACCGTCAGGCCGGCGCCGAGATCGGCGAAGAATTGGGGACGGCCGTAGCCGGGCAACGCGTCAAGCAGACGCGGACGGAATCGATGGAGTTGGGCGGACAAGGGACATTCTCCGGTGGACAGGGCAGACGCAGGGAGCGCTGCCGGCCGGAGGGCCGCAGTGGTGCAGTCGCACGATGAAGCGCCGACGCCGGGACAGGGGCCAGACGTGCGGATCCTCGAGCAGCACTGCGGTCAACACATGGCGATTGTGCCGCGTCAAGGGCCGTTGCGGCCCTGTGGCCTACCCGGATCCGGGACCGCGGGCGCCTCAGCGCACCAGCCGCAGTTTGCGCAGCACCTTGCCGATGAACACCAGGCGGCGCACGCGCTGCGCAGACACCGGCGAAGCCTGCCGCGCCGGCGGACGCCGCGGCAGGCTGGCAAAGCGCTCGCGCGTCATCACCTCGATCTGCGCGGTCTTGGTCGGCAGGTGCAGCACCGGGCCGAGCTCGTAGCCGACCTGCTGGCACAGCACCAACATCTTTTCGTTGCGCAGGTCGGGCTCGGCGAGCACGCGCTGCACCTCGGGATCGCTGAAGAAGTACTCCGTCGCCGCGGTGAGGATGAAGTAGCCGATCGAGCGCACCGGGTGGCTGCGTTGCCCGGGCGGCGCCACCAGCAGGTGAAAACCCCGGTCGGTGGCTCGGGTGTCCTGGAAGTAGCGGCCCAGCATGTCCTGGGTCGGCCGGTAGTCTTCCAGCAGGAAGAGCGGCTCGGGCGAGTCGTCCAGCATGCCGATCAGCAGCCTGTGCTGCGGCCGCTTGGCGACGCGGCTGCGGTAGGTCGAGCGCAGACCCTCCACGGTGCAGCCCTTCATGCCCCAGAACTCGGCGTAGTCCTGGTTCACCCAGTCGTGCAGGACCGGTGCGTCGAGCTCCAGATCGAGCGGCCGCAGCCGGATCGTGCAGGTGCCTGGAAATTCGGACACATGACAGACTGGCGGCACGTTGGGCATGGGGTCGTGCACGGGTTGACGCAGCAGATTGGATCGGGGCATGTTGCCGAACACTCTACACGGCAGAGGGGCGGCGCTACAACCCGCTCGAACAGCATCGGCGCGCGCAGTCGCGCCCACCGGGACGTGCTGCGCACAACACCGTAGAACGATCGGGCGCCGTGGTCCACAGGCGACGCCAGCCGGCAAATGGCCCCGAAACCGGGGATGGTCAACGCACGCGCATGCCTGGCTGGGCCCCAGGGAAGGGCTCCAGCACGAAGACGCCCGGTTGGGCCTTCTCGTCGGCGTGGCTGGCCGCCAGCACCATGCCCTCGCTGACGCCGAAC
>DAOLLE010000416.1:0-3517 GCA_035331205.1 Burkholderiaceae bacterium | reverse complement strand
CCGGCCGCACCGACGGTGAAGGCCGCTGGCACGCCGCCCTGGCCGGGGTGGGCTTCCTCTGGCAGCGCCCGACGCTGCTGGGCGCGATCTCGCTGGACCTCTTCGCGGTGCTGCTCGGCGGTGCGACCGCGCTGCTGCCGATGTTCGTGAAGGACATCCTGCACGCCGAGCCCTGGGTGCTGGGCCTGCTGCGCGCCGCCCCGGCTGCCGGCGCGCTGGCGATGTCGGTGTGGCTGTCGCACCACCCGCTGGAGCGCCGCGTCGGCCGGCACCTGATCGCCTCCGTCGCGGTCTACGGCGCCTGCATGCTGGTGTTTGGCGCGTCGACCTGGGTGGGGCTGTCCTTCGCGGCGCTGCTGGTCTCCGGCGCCGCCGACATGGTCAGCGTGGTGATCCGCCAGACGCTGGTGCAGCTGGAGACCCCCGATGCGATGCGCGGGCGCGTCAGCGCGGTCAACAGCGTCTTCATCGGCGCGAGCAACCAGCTCGGCGAGTTCGAATCCGGCGCCACCGCGGCCTGGCTGGGGCCGGTGGGCTCGGTGCTGCTCGGCGGCGCGGGCGTGCTGCTGATTGCCGGTCTGTGGATCCGCGTGTTTCCGACGCTGTGGCGGCGCGACCGGCTCGACCCAGGCTGACGCACCCCGACGCAGCCTTGACGCAGGGAAACGACCGGGTAGAAAGACCGCCCCGGCCGGCGCGTTCGTTGGTGCAGTGCAGCAAACCTTGGGCACAATCCAGCCTTCCGAGTCCGCCGGGCTCCCAGTTCTCCACGCTTCCAGCTCTCAGTCTGCGCTGAAAGGTTCCGCATGCGCCGTGTCGTGTTCAATCAGAAGGGCGGGGTCGGCAAGTCGACCATCACCTGCAACCTCGCCGCCGTGAGCGCGCAACAGGGCCTGCGCACGCTGGTGCTGGACCTGGACGTGCAGGGCAACTCGACGCGCTACCTGCTCGGCGACAGCGCCGACCGCGTCGACGGCGGCACCACCGCCGACTTCTTCCAGCAGACCCTGGGCTTCAGCTTCAACCCGAAGGCCGTCACCGACTTCATCTACGAGACGCCCTTCGAGAACCTGCACCTGATGCCCTCCAGCCCGGCGCTGGACGAGCTGCACGGCAAGCTGGAATCGCGCTACAAGATCTACAAGCTGCGCGAGGCACTGCAGAGCCTGGCCGGCGAGTACGACCGCATCTACATCGATACGCCCCCGGCGCTGAACTTCTACACCCGCAGTGCGCTGATCGCCGCCGAGCGCTGCCTGATCCCCTTCGACTGCGACGATTTCTCCCGCCGCGCGCTCTACACGCTGATGCAGAACGTGCAGGAGATCCAGGGCGACCACAACGCCGAGCTGAAGGTCGAGGGCATCATCGTCAACCAGTTCCAGCCCCGCGCCAGCCTGCCGCAGAAGGTGGTGGCCGAGCTGATCGAGGAAGGCCTGCCGGTGCTGCAGCCCTATCTGGGCGCCTCGGTGAAGATCAAGGAGAGCCACGAGCGCGCACTGCCGATGGTCCACCTGGACCCGAAGCACAAGCTGACGCTGGAGTTCGTCGCGCTGCACGACGCGCTGGGCTGAACCCTGAACCCGGCCGGCTGCGGCGGCAGCCCGCTGGCCCGGACCGGAATGGAATGGAACGGAAAAGGGCGACCCGCGGGTCGCCCTTTCTGCGCGTGCCGGCCGGACCAGCCCGACCGGATCAGGCCGACTTGCGGCGCCGTCCCAGGAAGCCCATCGCGCCCAGGCCCGCCAGGAACATCGCGTAGGTCTCCGGCTCGGGCACCGCCGCCACGTTGCCGCTGACGTTCAGCGTCAGCGTGTTGTTGGCGTGGCCGACGCCCGCGGTGCCGGCATCGTCCTGGAAGGTCAGCAGGTACGACGCGCTGTAGCTGCCCGCGGTCGAGGCAATCAGCGCCGCCGAGCCCGACGCGCTGCCGTTGGCGGCCAGGTTGCTGATCGTCAGCGGCGACAGGCTGAAGGCCGCGCAGTTTCCGGTGCACGAGACCGTCGCACCATCCATCGCGATGGTATTGGCCGCGCTCAGGCCGGCCAGCGCATAAATATCGAAGGCCGAACCGGCGCCATTGAGCCCGGTCAGATTCAGGCTGTTGCTATCCGAACCTGCGGTGAACGACGCATTCGAATGGTACAGATAGGAGTAAACCAGATTCTGCTGGGCGGTCACCGTCAGGTTGGCCTGGGTCGCGCCGTTCGCCGTGTCCGTCTTGTTGACTTGGGCGCTGTAGGTCACGGATCCCGCCACCGAACCCGTGCCGGCAAAATTGGCCAAAGTGAAGGCGCCCCCGGCATTGCTCAGTTGGGCGAACGACGACTGCGTCGTCGTCGTCGAGGCCCAGCCCGCCGGCGAGTTCACCGTCGAGCCGTCGACCGTCCAGGACGCCGCCGCCGTCGCGGTACCCGCGCGATTGGTGGCGCGCACCAAGTTGCCGCTGGTCTCGAGAGTGGCCGCCACACCGGTCAGCACCCCGTTTGCCGTATCGAATTGGGCGGTACTTACGCTCGCCGTACCGGATACTGCGGTACCCGGAACTGAGTTGGTGGTGTTATCGGTTGCCGTAATCGTCGGATTCGGCGACGTGGCGACGGCCGTCCCAGAAACCGTGGTCGTTGCCTGAGCGAATGCGGCTCCACCAAGGCTGAACAGGGCCGCTGCGGCCAACAGATGACGAATATGCGAGTGACCCATGATCTGACCTTTCAATTCCGATTGACTGTTGTCGCCTGCCTCCCGTCGGGTATCGCAGCAGGGCGACTTCATCGTAACCAGGAAAGAAAAGGGCCGCGACCGACTTGACCCCCGCGAACTGGTGAATCGTCAGCCGGATTTTTCAGAAACCCCGCAATGGGGGATTCCGATAATTCCGATTATTCGATTAATTGCAGATGGGGATTTTGCAGATTCAGCCGGCGGCGCGCAGCACCGTGACCAGCAACTCGCCGTCGAGCGTGCGCGCGGCGCCGAAGCCAGCGACGTGGCGCAGCAGGCTGGGCTGCAGCCGCACGAAGCGGAAGTCGGGCAGCTGCGTCATCAGCGCCGCCTGGGGGTGGCGCGCGAGGTAGAGCGCCTCGCAGTGCGCATGCGCCGGGCTGCCCGGCTCGACGAAGGCCGCCGTGGCCTGCAGCGATGCGCGCTGCAGCGCCTGGGGCATCTCGGCCGCGTCGTCGCGGTCGAGGATCAGCAGGCTGACCCGCGCGTCGCGGGCCATCTGCCGGGTGTGTGCGGCCAGGCCGCTGACGTGCAGGATCAGCCTCGCCGCCTCATCGGGCTCCGCCGCCACGGCGTAGGGCACCATCGACAGCGCGGGCGCGCCGTCGTCGTCCAGGCAGGCCAGCGCCGCCACCGGCCGCTCACGCAGCAGGCGAACGAGCTGTTCATCCAGGCGCGAGAGGTGCATGGCGGCGCCGATCTGACCCGCTTCAGCTCACCGCGGCGATGGCCTTGGCGACGTAGTCGATGTTCTTGCTGTTGAGCGCGGCCACGCAGATGCGGCCGGAGTCCA
>DAOLLE010000415.1:0-3527 GCA_035331205.1 Burkholderiaceae bacterium | reverse complement strand
GCGGGCCGCCGTCCGACGGGGCAGCCGGGGTCGCCACGGGGCCGGAGCCAGCGGCGGCGGGCTCGTCCGGCGCGAAACGGGCCTGCAGCGCCGCGGCCATCTGGTCGAAGGCCTGGTAGACCAGCCCGAACTCGTCCTTGCGGGTTTCCGCGATGCGGTGGTCGAGTCGGCCCTTGCCGAGCTCGGCCATCGATTCCTCGAGCAGCTTGATCGGCCGTGCGAACCAGTTGGCGACGAAGTACATCGCCACCGCCACCGCCGCGATCGTCACCAGCACCAGCACGACCATCAGCATCTGGCTCAATCGCGCCACGCGCACCAGCGGCTCCTCGGCCAGCCCGAGCACCACCCGGCCGACCGGCTTGCCCTGGAAGGTGATCGGCGCCTCGAAGCCGAGGATGTCGCCCTGGCCGGCCAGCGTCTGGCGCGTGACGCCCACGCCACCGGGCCGGCTCGCCAGCCGGGTGCCCGCCGGCGCGCGGTAAGGCTGGCCAACCTGGGCGGCGTCGCCCGAGGCGCGCACCACCCCAGCGCGGTCGATCACCACCAGCGACTGAAAGTCGTGGCCCTTCATCGCCTCCTGCACCGTGATCTCCACCGGCTCCCATTCCTCGCCGAGCGCGGCGAGCGCGTTCTGGGCGGCGATGAAGCGCGTCAGCGACGCGCCGTAGTCCATCACCTGGTCCATCAGCGCGGCATTCTGGCGCTGCGAGATCACGCTGGCGCTGGCGGCCATCACCAGCGCGACGATGGCGGCCATCATCGCGGCCCATTTGACGCGCAGCGGCACGATGCGCGCGCGGCTCTTTTCGCGCGCCTCCTCCTCGAGCTGCCAAAGCTGCTTCGCGATGGCGTCGGCCAGCTCCTTGCCGGTCTGGAAGCGTTTGGCCGGCTGCTTGGCCAGGCAGCGCTCGACGATGCGGCGCACCGCCGGGGGCAGGTCGGCGCGCTGGCTGTCGATCGGGGCGGGCTCCTCGCGCGCGATCTTGACCGCCAACGCGACGATGCTGTCGCTTTCGAAGGGGCGCTGGCCGGTGAGCATCTGGTAGAGCACGATGCCCACCGAGAACAGGTCGGAGCGCCCGTCCACCGCCGCGCCCAGGGTCTGCTCCGGGGACATGTACTGGGGCGTGCCGAGCACGTCGCCCACGCGGGTCTGGCTGCCGCCGGCGCCGGCCACGTGCGCGATGCCGAAGTCCGTCACCTTGATCGCATGGCCGCCGCGCAGGCGCACGATGTTGGCCGGCTTGATGTCGCGGTGCACGATGCCCTTGGCGTGGGCGTAGTCCAGTGCACGCGCCAGCTGCAGCGTGATCTCCAGCGCGTCCTTGAGCGGCAGCGGCTGGCCCTTGTCCATCACGTCGCTCAGCGGCTCGCCGTCGAGTAGCTCCATCGCCATGTAGGGCCGGCCCTCGATCTCGCCGACGTCGTGCACCGTCACGATGTTCGGGTGCGCCAGCATGCCCGCGGCGCGCGCCTCGCGCAGGAAGCGTTCGCGGTGCTGGGGCTCCTCGCACAGCGAGGCGTGCAGGAACTTGATCGCGATGGTGCGATCGATGCTCGGATCGTGTGCCTTGTAGACCGTGGCCATGCCGCCACGCCCCAGCAAATCGATGATCTGGTAGCGCCCGACCTGGCGCAGCGAGCTGCCGTTGACGCCGGCGCTCATGGGCAGCGTCTGGCTGATGCGAGGCGGCGGCGGCAGGGCCGACACGATCACCGTGGCTTCCGGATCGTCGGCCGGGGGGGGAGGGTTGTGCTGAGGAGGGCGGGGCAGCTGGGTGTCGAACGACGACGACATGGGCGACTTTCGTGGATCGGCCCATCCTGCGCCGGCGACTGCGCAGCCTCCAGAGCCGAAAGTCATCCGCCCCCTCGTCGGCAAGGTCTGTGAGCAATTCGCATCCACGGCCCGGACGCGTTCCTGCTGGCTGCGATGCAATCGTAAGTGCGCGCTCACAGCCGATACCAGCGCACGCGCCTGCGCACAGTCGGGGGATGGCGCCGCGGAGAAAGTCACACCGTCACCTGGTCGATCGGCCCGATCGGCTGGGGTGGCCGCGTGTCTTCCGCCTCACAGGAGTTGTCATGAGGTCTTCCGGATTCACCCCATCGCGCCTGCTTTCGGCTCTGGCGCTGGCCTGTCCCTCGGTCGTCTTCGCGCAGGCCTCGCCCTGCGTGCAGGGTGAGCTGGGGCAGCCGTTCACGCACCAGGCTTTCGCGCCGCAGCGCAGCCGCTTCACCACCACCGTCGATGTCACGCCCAGCAGCAACGCGCTGCTCAACAGCGTCGGGCTGTCGCAGGGCGCCCGGCAGGCCGACGCCCAGTTCGCGGCGCTGCTGCGCTTCAACGCCGCCGGGCAGGTCGAGGCGCTCGACGGCAGCACCTTCGCGGCTGAGCGGCCGATCGCCTACAAGCCGGATCTCACCCACCGGGTGCGCTTCGACGTCGACGTGGCGGCGCGCCGCTACTCGGTGTGGGTGCAGCGTCGCGGCGGGTCGGCCCCGCGGGCCTTCGTGCGGGTGGCGAAGGATTTCGCCTTCCCGCCGCAGCTGGCGGTGACGCAGCTGGACTCGCTGGGCCTGCGCCAGGCCGCGGGCACGGGCGTGCCGGACTACACCACCGGCGACACCCTGCAGGCCTGCGCGCTGACGGTGGCACCCGCCGCGGAGGCGCCGCCGAACCCGGCCTGCAGCCTGATCGTGCCGGCCGATCCGCTCTCGCCCGCCGGGCTGGCCACGCCCTACCAGCTGGTGGCCACCGACCCGGCCCAAGGCGCCTGCCGGCAGGCCAACGCGGCGCAATCGGCCTTCGTGCAGGCGGTGATCCTCGATCCGGCCACCGGCCAGCTGTCGACCTACGCGCCGCTGGTGATCGACGCCGGCACCCGGCCCGCGGTGGCGCCCACGGCGCCGACGCTGCCGGCCAACGCGGTGGTGGCGCTCTGGTTCGGCTACAACGGCGACGCGCTGACGCTCGAGGCCGGCGCGCGCGGCGCGCTGCGCACCGGCCGCTGCGTCAACGGCCTGCCGGGCAGCGTCTTCGGCCAGTTTGCCCACTGCAATGCGCTGGCCTTCTTCAGCGCGGCGAATGCGGCGATCCAGGCCGGCCGTCTCACGCTGCCCGCGCTGGGCACCGGGTCGGACGGCCTGGCCTGCCCGTCCACGCGCGCCTACTGGGTGATCGACCAGGACCCGAGCGACAACGTGCCGGCCGAGTACCTCAACGTCAACGGTCGCTTCGCGCAATCGACGGTGGCGAACCGGGCGCGCTTCCCGCAGGCGCTCAAGTTCGGCAACCCGAGCGACGAGCGGCTGGTGGCCCGGGCGCTCGACCCTGCACTGGGCTGCAAGCCCGTCACGCTGCCCGACCTGGCCGACCCCGGTCAGCAGGTGGCCACGCTGGCGAGCAACGAGCTGCAGGCCGCGCTCGACCAGGCCGCGCCGGTGGCGCTGGTGCCGGTGCAGGACCCGATGGTGCTGGTCGACGGCCAGCGCAGCCTGGCCAAGCTCAACGCCTACCGCGC
>DAOLLE010000414.1:0-3535 GCA_035331205.1 Burkholderiaceae bacterium | reverse complement strand
GAGATTTGCCATGAAGACTTTCAGCGCCAAGCCGGCCGAGGTCGTGCATGAGTGGTTTGTGATTGACGCAACGGACAAGGTTCTCGGACGGGTGGCCAGCGAAGTCGCCCTCCGCCTGCGCGGCAAGCACAAGGCCATCTACACGCCTCACGTGGACACCGGTGACTTCATCGTCATCGTCAACGCGGACAAGATCCGTGTCACGGGCAACAAGGCCGAAGACAAGGTGTACTACCGCCACACCGGTTATCCGGGCGGCATCCGCGCCACCAAGTTCAAGGACATGCAAGCCAAGCATCCGGGGCGCGCCCTGGAGAAGGCCGTCAAGGGCATGCTGCCCAAGGGTCCGCTGGGCTACGCGATGATCAAGAAGCTGAAGGTCTACGCCGGTGCCGAGCACCCGCATACCGCTCAGCAGCCCAAGACGCTGGACATCTAAGGAACGGCCATGATCGGTGATTGGAACTACGGCACGGGCCGCCGCAAGTCGTCGGTGGCGCGTGTCTTCATCAAGAAGGGCACGGGCCAGATCAAGGTCAATGGCAAGCCGCTGGAGCAGTACTTCGGCCGCCAGACCTCGATCATGATCGTCAAGCAGCCGCTGGTGCTGACCAACAATGTCGAAGCCTTCGACATCCAGGTCAACGTCCACGGTGGTGGCGAATCCGGCCAGGCCGGTGCGGTGCGCCACGGCGTGACCCGCGCGCTGATCGACTACGACGCGGCGCTCAAGCCCGAGCTGAGCCATGCCGGCTTCGTGACCCGTGACGCTCGTGAAGTGGAACGGAAGAAGGTCGGTCTGCACGGCGCTCGCCGCCGCAAGCAGTTCAGCAAGCGCTGACGCCTTGGCCCTGGGTCGCCCTGCGGCGATCCGTGGAGCCCCATCGAAGCCGGCGCCGGGTGCGCCGGCTTTGTCACGTCTGCGGCGCGCACAAAGTGTCGGGTCGATTCGGCGCAGCCGGCCGCATTCGCGCTTCGTGTATGGTGCGCTCAGGGCTTGCGCCGCGTCCGGAACCCCGGCGTGGCGGCGGGCCATCACCCACGGGAATTCATGCGCTGGAAGTTGTTACGTCGCCGCCTGTCGGTCAACGCCCCCCGCGTGACCGTGCGCAGCCGGCTGCCCTGGCCGCTGCGCTGGGTCGCCTTCGGGCTGGTGCTGGGCATCTCCGGGGCGCTGTCGCTCTGGGCCTTCGAGTTCGGCAAGGAGATCGCGGGCTTTGACCGCCATACCAAGGCCGAGTTGACCGCGGCACGCGCCGAGCTGGCCCGGCTGCGCAGCGAGCATGAGCGGGCGACGTCGATCGCCAACGCTGCCGACAGCCTCTTGAAGACCGAACGCGTGGCGCAGGAGAGCCTGGCCGCGCGCGTCAAGGCGCTGGAGGCCGAGAACCTGGCCTTGACGCGCGACCTGCGCTTCTTCGAGAAGATGATGCCCTCGGGCGGTGCGAGCAAGGCCATCTCCCTGCGCGGGCTGCAGGCCACGCCGGAAGGCAAGGGCAAGCTGCGATACCAGACCCTGCTGATGCTGGCCGCGGGCCGCAGCGGCGGTTTTTCGGGCCGCTACGAGGTGAACCTGAGTGGCACGCTCGACGGCAAGACGTGGTCGCACAACAGTGCCGAGCCCAGCTTTACCGTAAATACCAAACAATACCAACGCCTGGAAGGCGTGATCGACCACCCCGCCAACGCCATGGTAAAACAGCTGGAGATCAGGGTGCTCGACGGCAGCGGCAAGGTGCAGGCCAGCGAGGTTGCACGCCTGTGAGGTGAAACCGCCTAGGGCGGTCTTGCCGCACAGCGCGGTTTTCCGTTGTCGTCGCGTTGCCCCATCTGAACTGTCCAACTCCAGGAAGCTCTCCCCATCATGTTTGGTTCCTCCTCTTCGAAACAGAAGCAGCCCTCCATCCGCAGCCTCATCGGCGAGGGTACGTCCATCCAGGGGACGTTGCGTTTCAGCGACGGTCTGCGCATCGACGGCGAGGTTCAGGGCGACGTCGTCTCGAATCCCAACGACACCAGCATCCTGGTCATCAGCGACAAGGCCAAGGTTGTCGGCACGGTGAAGGCCGGTCACGTCATCATCAACGGCACGGTGATTGGCCCCGTGGAATCGACCCATTTGCTCGAGCTGCAGCCCAAGGCGCTGATCCAGGGTGACGTGCGCTACGAGTCGCTGGAAATGCACCAGGGCGCCACGATCGAGGGCGCGCTGCAGCGCATCAGTGGCGGCGGCGCCGCACCGGCGGCCATCGAAGATAAGCCCTCTCTGAAGCTGCTGGCTTCGGGCGATTCACAATAAGGGCTGGCGGGTGTGCGGTCAGACGATTCCGGGCGCCCGATCGATCCTCCGAGATCCCGCGCTTTTCAGGAGTTGCGCATGAGTGCCGTCGCACAAGACATTCAGACCGAGATGCCCGCCCCGATCATCTTCACCGACAGCGCCGCCGCCAAGGTGGCCGATCTGGTGGCCGAAGAGGGCAACCCGGACCTCAAGCTGCGCGTGTTCGTGCAGGGTGGGGGCTGTTCGGGCTTCCAGTACGGCTTCACCTTCGACGAGGTGACCAACGACGACGACACGCAGATGACCAAGAACGGGGTCACCCTGCTGATCGACGCGATGAGCCTGCAGTACCTGGTCGGCGCCGAGATCGACTACAAGGAAGACCTCCAGGGCGCCCAGTTCGTGATCAAGAACCCGAACGCCACCACCACCTGCGGCTGCGGTTCGAGCTTCTCGGCTTGAACCCCCCTGGGTCGATCGGCCGGGCTTTGCCGGGCTGAGTTCGATGTCGAGCCGCCTTCGGGCGGCTCGTGCGTTTGTTGGGGCAATCACGCCGCCGCAACCGTGGGCGGGTGCGCGGATCCCTCGCGCCAGCGTCAGGCCGGGTAGGTCGCGCCGAGAATGCGTGGGCCCCGCGCACCGGTGACGGTGGGTTGGCTGGCCCTCTCGCGGTGCACATGCTGCCGCGCCAGCCAGGCGAAGGCGGCGGCCTCCACCTGCAGCGGTGGCAGGCCGTGTTCGGCGCTGCTGCTGACTTGGCAGTCGGGCAGTCGAAGCGCGAGCCGGCGCATCAGGTCGCCATTCAGGGCGCCGCCGCCGCAGACCAGCAACTCCTGCGTCGTGGGGGCGTGGCGCAGCAGATCTTGGGCGATCGCGGCGGCCGTCAGCTCGCACAGGGTGGCCTGGACGTCCTGTGGCGCGCAGGGGCCCGCCTGGTGGGCCAGGACGGCCTGCAGCCAGGCGGGATGGAAAAGGTCCCGGCCGGTGCTCTTGGGTGGTTCGGCGGCGAAGTAGGGCTCGGCCAGCAAATCGGCCAGCAGCGTGGGGAGCACGCGGCCGCCGGCCGACCAGGCGCCGTCGGCATCGTAGGGCTGACCAAGGTGCTGCTGGGCGCCGAGGTCGAGCAGAGCGTTGCCGGGGCCGCAGTCGAAGCCGCGAGGCGGCTGCCCCGGTGCCAGCAGCGTCAGGTTGCTGATGCCCCCGATATTGACCACCGCGCGTGCGCGTTCGGCGTGGCCGAAGACCGCGGCGTGG
>DAOLLE010000413.1:0-3536 GCA_035331205.1 Burkholderiaceae bacterium | reverse complement strand
ATGACCAGATCGATGCGGCGCCGGAAGAAAAGGCGCGCGGCATCACGATCAACACCGCGCACGTCGAGTACGAGACGGCCAACCGCCACTACGCGCACGTCGACTGCCCGGGGCACGCCGACTACGTCAAGAACATGATCACCGGCGCGGCCCAGATGGATGGCGCGATCCTGGTGTGCTCGGCCGCCGACGGCCCGATGCCCCAGACCCGCGAGCACATCCTGCTGTCGCGTCAGGTGGGCGTGCCCTACATCATCGTCTTCCTGAACAAGGCCGACATGGTGGACGACGAAGAGCTGCTCGAGCTGGTCGAAATGGAAGTGCGCGAGCTGCTGTCCAAGTACGACTTCCCGGGCGACGATACCCCGATCATCAAGGGTTCGGCCAAGCTGGCGCTGGAAGGCGACAAGGGTCCGCTGGGCGAAGAAGCCATCATGAAGCTGGCTGATGCGCTGGACACCTACATCCCGACGCCTGAGCGCGCCGTGGACGGCACCTTCCTGATGCCCGTGGAAGACGTGTTCTCGATCTCGGGTCGCGGCACCGTGGTGACCGGCCGTATCGAGCGCGGCATCATCAAGGTCGGCGAAGAAATCGAAATCGTCGGCATCAAGCCCACCCAGAAGACGACCTGCACGGGCGTGGAAATGTTCCGCAAGCTGCTGGACCAAGGTCAGGCGGGCGACAACGTGGGCATTCTGCTGCGCGGCACCAAGCGCGAAGAAGTCGAGCGCGGCCAAGTGCTGTGCAAGCCCGGCTCGATCAAGCCGCACACCCACTTCACCGGTGAGGTGTACGTGCTGTCGAAGGAAGAGGGTGGCCGCCACACCCCGTTCTTCAACAACTACCGCCCGCAGTTCTACTTCCGCACCACCGACGTGACCGGCGCCATCCAGCTGCCGGCCGACAAGGAAATGGTGATGCCGGGCGACAACGTGTCGATCGAAGTCAAGCTGATCGCCCCGATCGCCATGGAAGAAGGTCTGCGCTTCGCCATCCGTGAAGGCGGTCGCACCGTCGGCGCCGGCGTCGTGGCCAAGATCATCGAGTGATTCTTTTGCGTGGCTGTGGCGGCTGGAGACATCCGCCACTTCCCGGAACCGGCGGCCTTCGGGCCGCCACCGCTCTTTAAGGAACTACCATGCAAAAGCAAAAGATCCGCATCCGCCTGAAGGCCTTCGATTACAAGCTGATCGACCAGTCGGCGCTCGAGATCGTGGACACCGCCAAGCGTACCGGCGCGATCGTCAAGGGCCCTGTGCCCCTGCCGACCCGCATGCAGCGCTTCGACATCCTGCGCTCGCCGCACGTCAACAAGACCTCGCGCGACCAGTTCGAGATCCGCACCCACCAGCGTCTGATGGACATCGTCGACCCGACCGACAAGACCGTCGACGCGCTGATGAAGCTCGACCTGCCCGCTGGCGTGGACGTCGAGATCAAGCTGCAGTGATCCTGCCGGAACCGGTGGCCTGACCACCGGTTCCAGACCCCCGAAACCCGCCTCGGCGCTGCCGACGCGGGTTTTTTCTTGCCCGAGCGCACCGGGCCTGCCGCGCGGCTCAGGTCACGATGTGCAGCTTGTTGGCGCTCTTGACCTCCTCCATCACCGCGTAGGTGCGGGTCTCACGCACACCAGGCAGTTGCCAGAGCACGCTGCCGGCAAAGTCCCGGTAGGCGGACATGTCGGCCACCCGCGTCTTGAGCAGGTAGTCGAAGCCGCCGGCCACCATGTGGCACTCCAGGATCTCCGGGTGAACCGCCACCGCCGCCCGGAACTGATCGAAGACGTTCGGCGTCGTGCGGTCGAGCAGCACCTCGACGAAGACAAGCAATCCAGCACCCAGCTGCTTCGGGTTGAGCAGCGCCTGGTAACCGAGGATGTAGCCCTCGCGTGTCAGGCGCTGCACCCGCGACAGCACCGCGGTCGGCGACAGTGCGACCGCCTCCGCCAGACGCAGGTTGGAGATCCGGCCGTCCTCCTGGAGCTGCACGAGGATGCGGCGATCGATTCGGTCAAGGTCAGCAAGGTCGGGCATCGGTCGAACTTTCCACTAGACAGGGAACCATTTTCGAAGAAAAACTCGGCGCGATATCGAGATCATGGAGCAACTGCCCACCCCCAGTGCCCTCGATGAACGCCCTGCCCCACCCCCCTTCCCCGTCCCCAGCGTCGTCGACGCCCGGCTCATCACCCTTCTTCGATCCCTCGACCTACGCCGCGACGCCGCTGCGCCGTGCCATCACCGCGGCCACGCGTCCGCCGGAGCCGGAGGCCGTCGGCCGCATCCTGCCGCAGGCACGCCTGCCCGCCGAGCTGGCGGCCCGTACCCAGGCGCTGGCCCGTAGCCTGGCGCAGGGACTGCGCAGCCGCCAGGCCTCGGCGGGGCGTGCCGGTCTGGTGCAGAACCTGCTGCAGGAGTACGCCCTGTCCTCGCAGGAGGGCGTTGCGCTGATGTGCCTGGCCGAGGCGCTGCTGCGCATCCCCGACGGCGCCACCCGCGACCAGCTGATCCGCGACAAGATCGCCCAGGGCCAATGGGCCACGCACCTCGGCCACAGCGCCTCGCTCTTCGTCAACGCGGCCACCTGGGGCCTTCTGATCACCGGCCGGCTGGTGGGCACGCACAGCGAGTCTGGCCTGACCGCGGCGCTGGGACGGCTCGTCGCCCTCGGGGGAGAGCCGCTGATCCGCAAGGGCGTGGACATGGCGATGCGCATGATGGGCGAACAGTTCGTCACCGGCGAGACCATCGCCGAGGCACTGCGCAACGCCCAGGCCCAGGAGGGGCTGGGCTTTCGCTACTCCTTCGACATGCTGGGCGAAGCGGCCATGACCGCCCGCGACGCCGAGCGCTATCGGCACGACTACGAAGGCGCCATCGAGGCCATCGGCCGGGCCTCGGCCGGACGCGGGGTCTACGACGGCCCAGGCATCTCGATCAAGCTCTCGGCCTTGCACCCCCGCTACGGCCGGGCCCAGTACGACCGCGTGATGGGCGAGCTCTACCCCGTGCTGCTGCGCCTGTGTGCACAGGCCAAGCGGCAGGACATCGGCCTGAACATCGACGCTGAAGAGGCCGACCGGCTGGAGCTGTCGCTTGACCTGCTGGAGCGCCTGGCCTTCGAGCCACAGTTGCGCGGCTGGAACGGGCTGGGCTTCGTGATCCAGGCCTACCAGAAGCGCTGCCCGGCGGTGGTCGAGCACTTGATCGACCTGGCGCTGCGCAGCGGACGGCGCCTGATGGTCCGCCTCGTCAAGGGCGCCTACTGGGACAGCGAGATCAAGCGCGCGCAGGTCGATGGCCTGAGCGACTACCCCGTCTACACCTGCAAGCCCCACACCGACGCGGCCTACATCGCCTGCGCGCACCGGCTGCTGGCGGCGCCTGCGCAGATCTACCCGCAGTTCGCCACCCACAACGCGCACACGCTGGCGGCCATCCACGAGCTGGCCGACCCGGCTGCCTACTGGCCGCAGCAGTACGAGTTCCAGTGCCTGCACGGCATGGGCGAGCCGCTGTACGAGCAGGTGG
>DAOLLE010000412.1:0-3560 GCA_035331205.1 Burkholderiaceae bacterium | reverse complement strand
AGCGCCAACAGCGCCCCGCAGCGCCCGCCGGTCAGCCAGGAGCTGCGCCGCACGACGCCGCTGCCGCGCGCCAGCGTGCCGGTGCCGCCGGTGCCGCCGGTGGTGCCGGTGGTGCCGGTTGTGCCGGTTGTGCCGGTTGTGCCGGTTGTGCCCGTGGCTGTGCCGGCGCGCGAGCCGGTGCCTGCCATCGCCGAACCGGTTGCTGCTGCGGCCAGCGGCTTGACCAGCCGCTCGACCAGCGGCAGTTCGCGGGGCAGTTCGGTGCCGCCCTGGGAAATCGACGAGGACAGTCTGCTCGGCGAGCCTGCGGCGCTGCCGATGGGCCGGCGGGTGGCCGACGAGCCGCGCGGCGCGTCCTATGAGGCAGGTGCACGCGGTGGCGACGAGCGCCCGGTGCCGCCCGAGGCGGACCAGCCGATCGTGCCCAGCCCAAAGGCGTCGGAGCCTGCGGCCCAGCCCGACGCCAACGAACGCACCTGCACCGACCGCTGGTTGGGCTGCGTCGAGCAGTGGCTGGCGCGCAACGCGCTGTTCGGCCTGGTGCGCGAGCTGGCCTGGCAGGCGCAGTGCGTGGGCATCGACGAGGCCGCCGAGCCGCCGCTGTGGACGCTGCGTGTCGAGCGCGAGTCGCTGCGCCAGTCCAGCCACCGCGAGCGCCTGCAGGATGCACTGGCCGAGCTGCTCGGCGCGCCGGTGCGCCTGGCGGTGGTGGCCGGTGCAACCAGCGACAGCGCGGCGCGCCGCGACGCCGCCGCCAAGGCGGCGGCCCAGGAGCGCGCCGAGGCGGTCATCCGCAACGACCCGCTGGTCGTCGAGCTGTTGGCGCGTTATCCCGGTGCGCAGATCGTGCCCGGCTCGATCCGACCGACCTGACGACCGACCTGAGCGACCCCTCCGATCGCTGCGGCGTCGGCAGGCCGCAGCAGTTGCGGCACACTCCCGACCCAGCGTGACGTTGTGCCGCGGCGCCGCGGCGTGCGCGACGTCTCCCTTTTCCGATCCACACAAGGAATTCCGATGCTCAAAGGACAACTGGCCGGCCTGATGAAGCAGGCCCAGGCGATGCAGGACAACCTCAAGAAGGCGCAGGACGAGCTGGCCAACGTCGAGGTGGAAGGTCAGTCCGGCGCCGGCCTGGTCAAGGTCACGATGACCTGCAAGCACGACGTCAAGCGCGTCGCGATCGACCCCAGCCTGCTGGCCGACGACAAGGACATGCTGGAGGACCTCGTGGCCGCCGCGTTCAACGACGCCGTGCGCCGTGCCGAGGCCGTCAGCCAGGAAAAGATGGGCAAGCTGACCGCCGGCATGCCCCTGCCCCCGGGCATGAAGTTCCCGTTCTGACGGACCCGGGCCGAGCGCGATGGCCGGGCCACGCCACAGCGAGGCGCCACCGCGGCCGCCCGATGCGCTGGGCCGCCTGATCGAGGCGCTGCGGCGCCTGCCCGGCGTGGGGGTGAAGTCCGCGCAGCGGATGGCCTACCACCTGCTGCAGCACGACCGCGACGGTGCGCTGCAGCTCGCGCACGCGCTCGATGAGTCGGTGCATGCGGTACACCACTGCGAGCGCTGCCACACCTTCACCGAGCAGGCGGTCTGCGCCACCTGCCTCGACCCGCTGCGTGACGCGCGCCAGCTCTGCGTGGTCGAGACGCCGGCCGATCAGGCCGCGGTGGAACGCACCGGCAGCTACCGGGGCCTGTACTTTGTTCTGATGGGCAAGCTCAGTCCGCTCGATGGCATTGGTGCCCAGGACATCGGCCTGCCGGAGCTGCTGGCCCGTGCCGGCGACGGCACGGTGCAGGAGGTGATCGTCGCGACCAATTTCACGGCCGAGGGTGAGGTGACCGCGCATGTGATCGCCCAGGCGCTGCACAAGGACGGCTTGCGTGTCACGCGCCTGGCCCGCGGTGTGCCCATTGGCAGTGAGCTCGAATACGTCGACCTGGGCACCATCGCCCATGCGCTGAGCGATCGGCGCTGAGCGATCTGCCCTGATCGCTGGGTCGAGCGCTCGGTCGAGAGCTCTATAGACCCCATCTTCTGCCGACTTTCGACCGTTGAGAGCCGCCAGCCGCGGCCGGTTCACTCGCTGCGGCCGGCCGCGACCTTCAGCGACACGCGCGAGCGTGCCACGGCGCCACCACCGCGGCGTGGCGACTTGCCGCCCGTGGGCGTGGCGCTGGCAGGGGCAGCTTTGCGCGAGGCCACCGCGGTGACGGCCTTGGCCTTGGGCTGCGGCTGGTAGACGACCAGCGCCTGGCCGGCGCTCAGGCTGGCGGAGGGGCTCAGACGATTCCACTGCGCAAACTGGGCAGGCGTCACGCGATACCGCTTGGCCAGGCTCGCCACACTGTCGCCCTTGCGGGCCTTGACCGCCACCTTGCGCAGTGGCGGCGCATCGGGAGCGAGCGCCATCTGGGCGTTGTCGGCCAGGTGCTCGGGCACGTCGGCGGCTCGGCGTTCGGAGCGCGGAACCAGCAGCGCCGAGCCGGCCTTCACCAGCATGCGCGGCGGGATGTGGTTGACCTCGCGCAGCTGGGCCTCGCTCAGCCCCACCTGACGCGCCGCGTCGGCCGGGCGCATCGTCTTGGGCACCACCCAGGCGGTCCAGCTGGCCAACGCGCCGCGGTGCTGCTTGACGGCGTTGACGAACTGGTCGGCATTGTCGAAGGGCAGCAGCACCTGCGGCGTGCCGGCGGCCAGGATCACCGGCTTGCTGTGCTGCGGGTTGAGGTTGCGGAACTCGTCCACCGTCAGGCCCGCCAGGCGTGCGGCCAGGGCCACATCGATGTCCCGCTGGATCGGCACGCTCAGGAAGTAGGGGTGGTTGCCGATCTCGGGCAGCGTCAGGCCGAAGGCCTTCGGATCGAGCACGATGGCCTTGACCGCCAGCAGCTTGGGCACGTAGTGGCGCGTCTCGTTGGGCATCGAGAGGCTGGCGTAGTCGGTGGGCAGGCCGGCGCGCTCGTTGCGCGCGATGGCCTTCTTGACGTTGCCCTCGCCCCAGTTGTAGGCGGCCAGAGCCAGCTGCCAGTCGTTGAACTGGGTGTACAGGCGGCCCAGGTAGTCCAGCGCGGCCCGGGTGGAGGCCAGCACGTCGCGGCGGTCGTCGCGGAAGACGTTCTGCTTGAGGTCGTAGTCGCGCCCGGTCGAGGGAATGAACTGCCACATGCCGGAGGCGCGGGCGGTGGACATCGCGGTGGGGTTGAAGGCGCTTTCGATGAAGGGCAGCAGCGCGAGTTCGAGCGGCATCTTGCGGCGCTCGACCTCGCCGACGACGTGGAACAGGTAGCGCCCGCCGCGATCGGTCATGCGCTGCACGTAGTCGGGCCGGCTGGCGTACCAGCGCTCGTGTTCGCGCACAAGGTCGCTGTCGAGCCCCGGCATTGCGAAGCCGCGGCGGATGCGGCTCCACAGATCGGCGTGTGCCACGTCCGGGTCCATCTGCACCGGCGCATCGGGCTCGAGCGGGTCGTTGGGGCGGCCGGCGGCATCGCCGGCGGTCTGCGAATCGGCTCCGGGCTCGCCGTTCAATCCGGGCACCGGCGACAACGGGC
>DAOLLE010000411.1:0-3576 GCA_035331205.1 Burkholderiaceae bacterium | reverse complement strand
GTCGGGGAAGCGCTCGAGCAGCGGGGCGACGACGCGGCGCTCGCGCCAGGCGTCGTAGAGCTCGTCGCCGCAGGTCTGGATCAGGTCAGGGGTCATGGACCGGGCCTTTTGGGAAGGTCAGAGCTTCACGCAGACGTTGCGGGTCTCGGTATAGAACTCCAGCGAGTGCACGCCGCCTTCGCGGCCGATGCCGCTGTGCTTGCTGCCGCCAAAGGGCGTGCGCAGGTCGCGCAGGAACCAGCTGTTGATCCAGGTGATGCCCACGTCGATGCGCTCGGCCAGGCGGTGCGCGCGCGCCAGGTTCTGCGTCCAGATCGTGGTGGACAGGCCGTAGTCGGTGTCGTTGGCCAGGCCCACCACCTCGTCCTCGCTGTCGAAGGGACGCAGGTGGCAGCAGGGGCCGAAGACCTCCTCGCGCACCGTGCGGGCGCTGTCGGCCAGGCCGGTCCAGAGGGTGGGCTGCACCCAGCAGCCCTCGGCCAACTCGGCCGGCACCTGCGGCACGCCGCCGCCGGTGACGACGGTGGCGCCCTCCTCCACCGCCAGGCGGTAATAGCTCAGCACCTTCTGCTGGTGCTCGCGGGAGATCAGCGGGCCGTAGGTGCTGGCGTGGTCCTCCGGGCGGCCGTACTTGACCGCCTCGACCTTGGCCTTGAGCGCATCGCGGAAGCGCTCGAAGATCGGCCGCTCGACGTACACGCGCTCGGTGCCCAGGCAGACCTGGCCGGTGTTCAGGAAGGCGGAGCGGAAGATGCCGTCCACCGCGGCGTCGAAATCTGCATCGGCGAAGACGATGCCGGCGTTCTTGCCGCCCAGCTCGAAGGAGACGTCGCGCACGCCCTCGGCGGCGGCCTTCATGATCGCGGTGCCGGTGCGCGTCTCGCCGGTGAAGGTGATCGCGTCCACGCCCGGGTGGGTGGTGACGAACTCGCCGGTGGAGCCCGGGCCGAAGCCGTTGACCACGTTGTAGACGCCCTTGGGGATGCCCACCGTGTTCATCACCTCGCCCAGCAGCGCGGCGGTCAGCGGCGTTTCCTCGCTGGGCTTGACGACCACGGCGTTGCCGCAGGCCAGTGCGGGACCCAGCTTCCAGGTCATCAGCAGGAAGGGCGCGTTCCAGGGGCAGACCACGCCGATCACGCCCTTGGGCTTGCGGATGGCGTAGTTCAGCGCACCACGGCCGTCCGGCGTGTCCATGCGGAAGCTCTCGGTGGCCACGTTCTTCACCACGTCGGCGAAGACCTTGAAGTTCGCCGCACCGCGTGGGATGAACACATGGGTCATCACGTGGTGGGGCTGGCCGGTGTCGGCCATTTCCGCCTCGACGAATTCATCGAAGCGGCGGGTGATCTCGTCGGCCACCGCGTGCAGCAGTGCGCAGCGCTTCTCGGTGGTCATGCGACCCCACTCACCGGCCATGGCGCGGCGCGCGGCCTGCACCGCGGCGTCGACCTGGGCGGCGTCGGCCTCGGCGATGCGGGCGATGACGCGGCCGTCCACCGGCGAGCGCTTGTCGAACAGGCGGGCGTCGTCGGCGGGAACGAAGGCGCCGTCGATGAAGGAGGTGATGGTGCGGGTCATGGGGCCATGCCTGGTGAAAGTACGGCGGGGCCCCGTGGCCCCGCGCCTTGGTACAACCGGGTGCTGATCGATCAGGTCACGACGGTCAGGAAGGTCTCGTGCAGCTTGCGGTGCGCCACATCGAGGCCGCCGCCTTCGCCCAGGCCTTCCCAGGTCCAGGCGATCGGGGGCTGGTCGGGGTAGGTGGTATTGCCGCCGGAGTAGGTTTCGAAGCGGTTGCCGGACGGGTCCCAGGCGTAGATCGTGCCGCCGCGGGTGATGCCGTGGCGGGTCGGGCCGATGTCGACCTTCACGTCGTTCGTGGCCATGATGTCGGCGGCACGGAAGACGCGCTCGACCGACTCCATGTAGAACGACACGTGGTGCAGCTTGCCCGGCTCCGGGTGGATCACGAAGGCGATGTCGTGCGCCTTGTTCGAGCAGCACAGCCAGAGCGCGCCCTTGACGTCGGACTCGGGCAGCGTGACGTACTCGGCCAGGTGGAAGCCCAGCACGTTGGTGAACAGGTCCAGCACCTTGTCGACGTTCGGGCCGTAGAGCAGCGCGTGGTCGAAGCGCATCGGCGCGATACCCTTGTCCATCTTGGGCGAGTAGTGCGCGGGGTCCTTGCCGCCGCGGTCGCAGCCGGTGAAGGTCTTGTGCGCGTACAGCTCGATCAGGTGGCCGCTGGGGATCTCGAAACGCACGCGCTCGCCCGTCTCCAGCAAGTCGCCGGCAGGAACGCGCTCGGTCTTGGCGCCCCAGGCCTGCAGGTCCTTCTCCAGCTTGGCCAGGGTGGCCTCGCTGTCGACCTTGAAGCCGAAGAAGTCCATGCCGGCGCGGTCGGCCTGGCGCAGCACGATGCTGTGGTGGTCGCGCTCGTCCCAGCAGCGCAGGTAGACGCGGCCGGACGCATCGCGGCCAGTCTCCTCCAGCCCCATCACGTCGCGGTAGTGTTTGACGCCTTCGTCGAGGTCCAGCACGCGGATCTGGATGTGTCCAGGGCGCAGTACGCCGTTCAATGCCATGGTGTTTGTCTCCTGTCGTCGAAAACCGTGGGGTGGCGGGTGCATCGACGACGCTGCGACCTGCCCCGTGATTTGTGATCACTTTATGAGCCGGGCCCCCGGAGCGTCCAATACCATCGAACTCTTGTAGCAATACCTTCAAAGCATGTCGAATGGTTCGTTTGATTTGAGTCAGGTATGAGAGTAAGGTGACGCCTTCCTTCTGCGAGGTCTCCATGTCCAAGGTCTGGTTCATCACCGGCGCATCCCGCGGCTTCGGCCGCGAATGGTCGATCGCGGCGCTCGAGCGCGGTGACCGTGTGGCCGCCACCGCGCGCGACAGCGCCGCCCTGGCCGATCTGGTGGCGCGATTCAGCGATGCCGTGCTGCCGCTGCGGCTGGACGTCACCGACCGCGCCGCCTGCTTCGAGGCCATCGCCGCCACGGTCGCCCGCTTCGGCCGGCTGGACGTGGTGGTCAACAACGCCGGCTACGGCCAGTTCGGCATGGTCGAGGAGCTCAGCGAGGCCGAGGCGCGCGCGCAGATCGAGACCAACCTCTTCGGCGCGCTCTGGGTCACCCAGGCCGCCCTGCCCCAGTTGCGCGCGCAGGGCAGCGGGCACCTGATCCAGGTGTCGTCGATCGGCGGCATCTCGGCCTTCGCGGGCATCGGCATCTACCACGCCTCGAAGTGGGGGCTGGAGGGGCTGAGCCAGGCGCTGGCGCTGGAGGTGGCGCCCTTCGGGATCAAGGTGACGCTGGTGGAGCCGGGCAGCTACTCCACCGACTGGGGCGATGTGTCCTCCCGCCACGCCCAGACACTGCCGGCCTACGCGGCCTCCCATGCCGCGGCCGCCGAGGTGCGCGAGTCCCGCAAGGCCAGCCGGGGTGACCCGCGCGCCACGCGCGCCGCGATCCTGGCGGTGGTGGATGCACCCGAGCCGCCGCTGCGCGTCTTCTTCGGCAATGGCCCGCTGGCGGTGGCCACACGCGACTACGAGCAGCGGCT
>DAOLLE010000410.1:0-3595 GCA_035331205.1 Burkholderiaceae bacterium | reverse complement strand
CTGGATGGCGCGGCGGATCTCGTCGTCGCGGCCGATCACCGGGTCGAGCTTGCCCAGGCGGGCGCGCTCGGTCAGGTCCAGGGTGTACTTCTTCAGCGCCTCGCGCTGGCCTTCGGCTTCGGCATTGTCCACTTTCTGTCCTCCACGCACCGCCTCGACGGCGGCTTCCAGGGCCTTGCGGGTCAGGCCGGCGCCGCGCGCGGCCTGACCGAGATCGGTCTTGGCGTCGGCCAGCGCCAGCAGCACCATTTCGCTGGCGATGAACTGGTCGCCGCGCTTGCTGGCCTCCTTCTCGGCCGCCTGGAGCAGCGCCACCAGCTCGCGCCCGGGCTGGAGCTCGCCGCCTTGCACCGGTGCGATGCGGCTGAGCGCCGTGTCGGCCGCGTCGTCGAGGGCGCGCAGGTTGACACCGGCGCGCTGCAGCAGCGAGCGCGGGCCGTCGGCCTGCTGCAGCAGCGACTTGAGCAGGTGGGCGGCTTCGATGTAGGGGTGGTCGGCCGCGTTGGCCAGGCTCTGGGCATCGGCCAGGGCCTGTTGCAGCAGGGTGGTGAGCTTGTCTGCACGCATGGAAATCCTCCGGGTTGACGGGGATTTGAGGGAGGCCCGCGCGTTTTCAAGGCCGGCCGGCGCGCGCCGTTTGCGCTGGATCGCGATGCGGCAAAAAGCCGCTCAGCGCACCCGGCGAACCGGCTCGGGCGAGGGGTGGCGCGGATCGTCGCGCAGCACCGCCAGCAGCACCGACAGCAGCGCCGGCGAGAAGGCCATGCCCAGGTGGCTGACGCCGCCGATGGCGCAGTTGGTGGCGCCGGCCAGCGCCGAGCAGGCGCGCTGCGGCATGACCTGGTTGTCGTGCACGCTGTAGATCGAGGTCAGCGGCACCGCCAGGGGCTCGTCCTGCAGCGCGCGCAGCCAGGGGTTGCCGATCACCATCTGGCGCCCGCAGCGGCCCCAGGCCAGCATCGCCAGCCGGCTGCCGTAGTGCGGCGAGCCCAGTGTGACCACCCGAGCGATGCTGCCGCCCCCCCAGCGCCGCAGGTAGGCCCTGGCCACCAGCCCGCCCATGCTGTGGCCGACCAGAATGACCTGACTGGCCCCGGTGGCACGCAGCACCTCACGCACACGGCGGTCGAGCCCGTCGGCCTGCACGTCGATGCTGCCCAGGCCGGGTTCCAGGTTGTGGGTGGCCACCGTCCAGCCGGCAGCGCGCAGCCGCGGCGCCATCCAGAACCAGAAACCGCGGTTGCACTGATAGCCATGCAGCAGCAGCAGCGGCGGACGTGTCGCCTGCCGCGCGCCCGACGGCGCGCGGGTCAGCTCATCGGGGGGGAGCCAATGCCGCTCGAAGGGCTGGATCACCACGAACAGCAGCCACAGCCCGACATACTCCTCGACCACCATGCGCAATGCGCGCAGCGGCCCGCAACCCAGCAGCCTTGGCACCGGGTCGGAGGCGAAGAGCAGGAAGAAGTAGCTGGTCAGCACCACCAGCGCGCGCGCCGAAGGCGAACCCCAGGGCCTGCCCCAGCGCGTGGCGCAGCGCCTCGCCCTCCCCGACCCGCCAGACGACCCAGGCGGCGTAGGAGAGCCATTCGATCAGCAGCGCGAGCCGCAACTGGCGGGCCGTCATCGCAGCCGGCCCTTCCTCGGGCGCGACCAGCCCGGCCGGGATTGAATCCAGCGCGCGCCGCTCATGCGATCGCGGCGGCCGGGTGGCCGCTGAGTTCACTCGCCAGCGCAGACACGTTGCGCGCGACGATGCCGTAGACCGATTCCTGCGGGTTGGCGCCGATGCTGGTCGGGAACAGCGAGCCGTCGGCCACCGTCAGGCCACGCAGCTGGTGGTGCCGCCCGCGCGGATCGACCACCGACTGCGCCGCATCCCGCCCCATCGCGCAGCCGCCCATCACGTGCGCGCTGACCACGCGCAGCGCCAGCGGCTGCATCGGCAGGGTCGCCAGACCCGCGCGGGCCTCGGCCAGATTGGACCAGCGCACGCCGGCTTCGTGCACCGGGATGACGGCCTGCGCTCCGGCAGCGAACTGGATCTCGGCCATCGCCAGCAGCGCGCGGCGCATGCCGTCGAAGAGGTAGTCGTTGAGCGCGTAGTCCAGCTGCGGCGTGCCGTCGTCGCGCAGGCGCACCTCGCCGCCGGGGCTGTCCGGGTGGAAGCCGTCGCGCAGCAGCGCCAGGATCACCTGGGCGTTCGGGAAGGCCCGCATCAACTCCACATGTGCCGCACCGTAGCCCTGCAGCGTGGTCGAGAACAGCACCGGGTGCAGCGGCGCGGATTCCAGCTTGAAGCCCACCGGCCCGTCCACCGGCTGGCTGTGCAGGTAGTGGTCGCAGTACAGGCTCTGCGGCGCGCCGGCGTGGCCGGCCACCACCTGCGGCATCAGCGCCGCGCTGACGGCCACCGGGTGCAAGAAGGTGCGCTTGCCCAGCCGCCCGCCCGGGTCCGGCACACCGCTGCGCAGCAGCAGTGCCGGGCTGCCGATGGCGCCGGCGGCGGCGATGACGTGTCTGGCCATCAGCCGCAGGCGCTGCGCACGCGGGTGCACGCCGCCGGGCTCCATCGCCACGCACTCGACGCCACGGACCTGGTCGCCCTCGATCAGCAGCCGCTGCGCGCGCAGATGGCTGTACAGCGTGGCGCCCTGCTCCAGCGCCGAGGGCAGCGTGGTCAGCAGCATCGATTGCTTGGCGTTGGTCGGACAGCCCATGCCGCAATAGCCGAGGTTCCAACAGCCACGCACATTGCGGCGCATCACCTTGACCTCGAGGCCCAGCGCGGTGCCACCCCTGCGCAGCGTCTCGTTGTTCTGGTTCGGCACGCCGTTCCACTCGTGGATGCCCAGGCGGCGCTCGACCATCTCGAACCAGGGCAGCAACGCTTCGGGCGTGTAGTCGTCCAGCCCAAATTGGCGCCGCCAGTGCGCCAGCGTGTCCGGCGGGGTGCGGAAGCTGCTCGTCCAGTTGACCGTGGTCGAGCCGCCGACGCAGCGGCCCTGCAGGATGTTGATCGCCTTGTCGGCGGTCTTGCGCGCGGCCGACTCCTGGTACAGCGCCGGGTAGGCGTCGGCCTCGCGCATGCGGAAGTCCGGCGTGCTGCGCAGCGGCCCTTCCTCGACGATGGCCACGCGCAGGCCGCTCTTGGCCAGCACTTCGGCCGAAATGCCGCCACCGGCACCGCTGCCGACGATGACGACGTCGAAGGCCGCTTCGCCGTCACGCTCCAGCATCGCCGCGTCGATCAGCCGCCAGCCACGGGCTGCGCCTTCACGGTAGGGGTCGTTGATCATGGCCGGGGCACCTCCGGAGGCCCGGTGTAGCCGATCGCCTGCCAATGCGCCGGGTCGGCATACCAGGCACCCAGCACCAAGTCGTGCAGCGCCTGGTAGCCGCTGCGCAAGAGCCCCAGCGAACTGTGGCGCCAGCCGTCCAGGAAGGCCTGCACCTCAGCCTCGCTGGCCTGCGGCCAGGGGCTCGACAGGCGGGCGACCGCGATGCGCGTGGGCGCCAGTGCCAGCAGCGCGAAGAGCTCGGCCACCTCCTGCTGCGCTGCGGCGGACAGCGCCGCCACCGCGGCAGCCACCCC
>DAOLLE010000409.1:0-3598 GCA_035331205.1 Burkholderiaceae bacterium | reverse complement strand
GGTCACCCAGCTTCTTCCACAGGTCGGCCGGGAAGAGGTTGTCGCGGTCGATCTGCGCCGCACGCGGGGCGATCTCGGCCTGGGCGAAGTCGCGCACCGCCTCGCGCAGCGCGGCGATGTCCTCGCCCAGGGGGAAGGTGAAGGTGGACTCGAACATGGGAACTCCGTGGATCTCGTTTGAACAATGCTCAACTGTTGTAGGAGGCATCGCCCAAGAATTGCACAATCAGCCGCAGATGCATCCAAGGATACAAGCATAAACTGTTGGAATCAGGGTCGCAAGCAAAATTGAGTATCACTCAATATCTGCCAGACCATGGACGGCAGAAGATCGGAGCATGCTCAAGTTCGCGGCACGCCGACCGATTCCCCGGGCTGGACACGATGCCCTCAGGAAGACACGCATGCAATCCGAACTTCTCAGGTGGACCGAGCGTGGCGGCTGGCAGCCGACCGCCGAGCAACCAAGCCTGCCCGACGCCCAGTGGGTGCTGGCCTTCATCCCGAACCGGTGTGAGCAGGCCGTCCCGCTGCTGGCCGCCTTGCGTGAGGCGCGACCGGGTGCGCTCGTGACCGCCTGCAGCACGGGCACGACCCTGCTGGGGGCCGAGCTGTCCGACGACGACGCGGTTGCCGTGGCGGTCCGGTTCGAGGCCACCCGCGTGCGAGGCTGCCGCGCCGACGTCAGCGGTGCGGCGGATTCGCGCGAGGCTGGCCTCGTGCTGGCGCGCAGGCTCGATGCGGCCGATCTGGCCCTGGTGCTGGTGCTGTCGGACGGCCTGAACGTCAACGGCAGCGAACTGGCGGCCGGGCTGACCGACGGCCTCGGCCGCACCATCCCGATCGCTGGAGGCCTGGCCGGTGACGGCGACCGCTTTCAGGCCACCTGGACTGCGCTGGACGGAGAGCCATCCGCCGCCCAGGTGGTGGCCGTGGGCTTCTACGGCGATCGGCTGCGGCTGGCGACCACGGCGGTGGGCGGCTGGGACCCCTTCGGACCGCGCCGCACCGTGACGCGCGCCCAGGGCAATGTCCTGCACGAGCTCGACGGCACCGACGCCCTGGGCCTGTACGAACGCTACCTGGGCGACGAGGCCCGGGACCTGCCGGGCAGCGCCCTGCTCTACCCGCTGCAGATCTGGCCGCCCGGCGCGCCCGAGCTGGCGCGGGTGCGCACCGTGTTGGCGATCGACCACGAGGCGCGCACGATGACCTTTGCGGGCGACATCCCGGCAGGCTGGAGCGCCCAGCTCATGCGCGGCCACCACGAACGCCTGGTGGCCGGCGCGGGCCAGGCCGGTCGCCTGGCGCGCGAGGCCCTGCAAGGCCCCACCGATGACGGCGCCCTGGCCCTGCTGGTCAGCTGCGTCGGGCGGCGCCTGCTGATGAGCCAGCGCACCGCCGACGAGGCCGAGGCGGTGCAGGCCGCGGTCGGCCGCGCCGCCTGCCTGGGCTTCTACTCCTACGGGGAGCTCGCCCCGGTGCAGGCGCGGGGTGCCTGCGAGCTGCACAACCAGACGATGACCGTCACGCTGCTGACCGAACGCAGCGCCTGAGCACTGGGGGGGCCATCCATGCCCGAACTGCACCGCCTGCTTCGACAACAGCTCGCCCGGGCCCGCGGGCCGGACGGCGAGCCGGACATCCAGCGCCTGCTGGCCATGGTCAGCGCGACCTATGAGGACGACGAGCGCGACCGACGCCGCATCGACCGCGCCAACCAGCTGATGGCCGAGGAGATCGAGACCGCTCAGCGCGAGCTGCAGGCCTCGATGGAATCGCTGCGCCAGCAGAACACGCGCTTCGACGCGGCCTTGCAGAACATGGGCCAGGGGCTGTGCATGTTCGACCGCGAGCGCCACCTGGTGGTGGCCAACCGCCGCTTCATCGACATGTTCGAGCTGCAGGGCGAGAACCTGGTCGGTCTGCCACTGGCCGACGTCGCCCGCCGCTGCGCCAGCCGCTGCGACGACGCCGGCACCGTCGCGCGCGAAAGCGAGGCCCTGGTGGCCCTGGCCCTCAAGCCCACCCGCGGCATGCTGCAGCAGGAGCGGGCCGACGGGCGCATCCTCGTCGTGGCCCACGAGCCGATGGGCGATGGCGGCTTCGTGCACACCTTCGACGACGTGACGGCCTGGCGGGCGGCCGACGCCAAGATGGCCCGCATGGCCTCGCACGACACGCTCACCGACCTGCCCAATCGGATGCTGCTGCGCGAGCACCTGGAATACGCCCTCGCCCACCGGCACGACGGCCGCGGCTGCGCACTGCTGTACGTCGACCTCGATCGCTTCAAGGCCGTCAACGACACCTTGGGCCACCCGGCAGGCGACCAGCTGCTGGTCCAGGTCACGCAGCGGCTGCGCCAGATCGTGCGCGGCACCGACACGGTGGCCCGGCTCGGCGGCGACGAGTTTGCCGTGCTGCTCGACGGCCTGAGCGCAGGCTTCGACGTCGCCGAGATCGCCGAGCGCATCGTCCAGGCGCTGGAACAGCCCTTCGACCTCGACGGCCAGACGGCCAACATCGGCGCGAGCATCGGCATCGCCCTGGCGCCCGAACATGGCGTCGACGCGGACGTGCTGACCAAGCGCGCCGACCTGGCGCTGTACCAGGCCAAGGGCGCCGGTCGCGGGCGCTGGTGCTTCTTCGAGCCGGAAATGGACACCGCCGCGCAGGGCCGCCGCGAGATCGAGGTGGAGCTGCGCCGGGCCCTGGCGCAGGACGAGTTCGAGGTGTACTACCAGCCGGTGGTGGAGCTGCAGGACCAGCGTGTCAGTGGCTGCGAAGCCCTGCTGCGCTGGCATTCGCCCAGCCGCGGCATGGTGCCGCCCGACCGCTTCATTCCGCTGGCCGAGGAACTCGGCCTGATCGTGGGCATCGGCGACTGGGTGCTGCGCCGCGCCTGCCAGGACGCCACGCGCTGGCCCGGAGAGCTGAGCGTCGCGGTCAACGTGTCGGCGCGCCAGTTTCAGCAGGGCGAGGCGCTGGTGGCCAGCGTGACCTCCGCCCTGCAGGACGCCGGCCTGGCGCCGCATCGGCTGGAGCTGGAGATCACCGAGACGATCCTGATGGGGGACAACGCGGCGACACTGCAGACGCTGCTGAGGTTGCGGGAAATGGGCGTGCGCATCGTGATGGACGATTTCGGCATCGGCTATTCTTCCCTGGCCTATCTGCGCAGCTTCCCCTTCGACAAGGTCAAGATCGACAAGTCCTTCGTCCAGGAAATCGGCGAGCGCGCGGATGCCCTGGCGATCGTGCGGGCCGTGAGCGGGCTGTGCAACAGCCTGGGGGTGGCCAGCACGGCCGAGGGCGTGGAAACCAACGAACAACTCGACAGCGTCACCGACCACGAATGCACCCAGGCCCAGGGCTACCTCTTCAGCAAGCCGGTTCCCAATCGGGAGTTGCCGGAGCTGCTGGCGCGTCTGTCGCGCCAGCTCTCGCTGCCCATCGTGCCGAGCGCGACGAGCGCACCCCGGGCGCTCGACAGCGCTCTGCTGCGCTGAGGCACGCACGGACTCGGCCGGCCAGACGGAGCGGGCGGTGACCTCGGCCGCGGTGACGCCCCCCGCCCGCTCAGCGCGACGCCAGC
>DAOLLE010000408.1:0-3599 GCA_035331205.1 Burkholderiaceae bacterium | reverse complement strand
ACCAGGCGTCCTTCAGGGCCCGCTTGACGCCGGCGTGCATGTCTTCGGGCAGGTGCTCCAGCACGTTGCGGCGCTTGTGCTCCTGGCAGCGCTGGAGGAGCGCGCACGCGCCGAAGGTCTGGACGATGGCCTTGCGCAGCGCCTTGCCGCCGTCGATCACCCACAGCCGCATGCGTTGGGCATCCAGCCCGCGCTCGACCAGGTCCGACAGCAGCGAGACGACCACCCGCGTGGCCTCGGTGGAGCCCTCGCGCAGCCCCAGGACGTGCTTGTCTCCTTGGGCGTCGATGCCCAGCGCCAGCAGGATGACGCGGTCGCGGAAGTGGATGCCGTCGATCATCACGACGGGCAGGTCCAGATCGCCCAGGGGCCGTGCGAGCCACTGTGCCAGCTGCTGCTGGCTGAGCTGCACGAAGCGGCGCGACACCGCGCTCTTGGAGGCCGCACGCGGCCGGTGTGCCGCCGGCACCGGCTCCTGGGTGCTGGCGTAACGCCGAGTCGACACACCCGCGGCGATGGCGGCCATCGTGGCGGCGTCCAGCGGGTCGCGGCCAGCAGCCCACTCGAAGCTGCGCAGTGACAACTCGCCCTCGGTCGTCGAGCGTGCCCGCGGTCGCCGTACGGCGATGCGCTGGCCGCCCAGCACGACCTGGCTGGCGGTGGTGCCGCCGCGCACGGCGCGCCGGCCAGCGTCCGGCACGCCCTTGGGGCCGCACAGCGCGATCCTGTCGGCTTCCATCATCGCGGCCAGCACCTTCTGGCCAGCGTCGATGCACAGGCCCAGGAAGGCGTGGCGAACATCGCGCAGAACACCCTGCACGGGCAGCGAGATCTGGACCTGCGAAGCAGGCATGGCCCGCAGCGCGGGCTTCGTGTGAGACTTCACTCTGGTGGCTCCTTCGGTTGCTTGTGAGGCAACCCGCATGCTCGCGCATGCGGGTCGAAGGAGCCGCCACCTCAGCTCATGCGTTCAACAGACTCCGGGACATCGCCGTCGTTCCGGGCCCGGCTGCGGATTCGGACCAATCCCTGACACGAAAGTGACGACGAGCGGTCCCTGCAGCTTCAACGGGATGCTCAAACGAAAGCTATCCGGCGATGCGCGCCCTCGGGCCGCCCTGTTGTTCCGGATCGCGAACACCAATCGTTCTCCTGGCCACTCATCAGGCTGTCCTGTGTGCTCCCCGACCGTGAACTGATCGAGCTGCGCGAGCGGTGTCTGGTGCAGCACCGCCAGAAGACCCAGCATGCCCTCCCGGAGCCACGGCGCTGCATTCCACCATTGGGAAAGGCGTGCGTCCGCGTACTGACCGACGAAGGTCGCTTCATCCATGGGGAATCTCCTTGCAAAGGCAGCGGTTGCCTCCCTGCGCAACCCCCCGAGGGTTATCGGCGGCGCGACGGCCGTGCTTGAGCCCATGCGGATGCTTCACAGCGCGCCAATTTCGGCCACCGATAGGCACGACGCCAACTCCGCACCACATTCGGCCGCGTACCAGCGAGGTGACCGCCGGGCACATCTGCACCAGAACCTCCTGGGCCAGGGGACACGATCCGGCGGGCGGGCGATGCTCGCCGGCAGATCAGAGCAGCCGTGCCGACAGGGCCCTGAACCCCGGGTTGCGCTCAGCCGCCAGCTGCATCGCGTCGTAGCAGCTATGGGCGATCACATGGGTGCCCAGGGTGAAACCCGTGGCATTGCGGAGTTCGACGAAGTAACGGCGGGGGTTCGACATGACGGCTCCTCGATTCGGCGGCGTGCAGGACACATTGAACGGGGCGAGCGCTACAGAACGTGTCTGTGGCGCTCTGTCCGCAAGCCCTAGCGCCGAGCCGGAACGGCGCAGAGCAAGCCCGTCAGCGGATGGACGAAGACGGTCTTGCAGGAGCGATCGACACTCGCGTGACGTTGGTCCGCCGGCAGCCGCACCTCGCCGCCGATCCAGACCGCTTGGGTCTCGACGAGGAATTCCAAGTGCAACCGCAGGTGCCATTGCACCGTCGAGCGCAGGTCCGCGATCGCGCAGATCTCGCCGTACACGACGTCCCAGGGCCGACCGACCTGCCGGATCAGGTATCGCTCAAGCGCGCCGATGCGTTCGCACCTTTCCTTCAGCGCCCACCGGCAGCCGATGTCCATCATCATCGGAAGGCGGACCGGCCCGCCTTCGCCGTCGGGATCCATTGCGTTGCGATAAAGCCGCCGCCGTCCCGTGAGCGACCGGCTCGCAGTCGCCCCCCGCCGGTACACCTCGATGAGGACCTTCGCCATGTCCTTGCGCATGCCAGATTCCTTGCAGGTCAGTTGACTGGCATCGCGTCTCCTTTCGGGTAGGCCGCGTTAGGCTCCGCCGCGGCGACTCGCAGGCGCGCAGTCGCCCAACGAACCGTCGGATGGGGCCGCACCTAAGGGCTGACCATCCCGCCGCCTTGACGATCTCTGCGGCCCAGTTGTCGGCCATCACGCCGCGGTAGGCCTTAAGCTCAAGTACAGGGAGCGTGACCACTTTGCCGATAACAGGCCGAGACCCGAACTCGCTTGTCCAACGACGCTCGAGCCGCACCGCCCCGATCCGAAGGCGCTCGTCGGCCAGCGGGATCTCGTCCGCGCCGATCCATAGGCACAAGGCTCCAGTGCAGTGAGTACCGAGATCCAGATCGGGCAGTTCGGCGAACCGCAATGGACCGTCGCGAGCGCGGGGTACTCGAAGCGACTGCCGACGGAGGACTTGGCCGACACCCGGATGTCAGTCAGGCGTTCGACCATGGTTGACTGCCCTGCGTCATCGACGGCGTCGATACCAACCGCCACGGCGAGGTGCACCCAGTTGTGGGCGTCGGCGACCAGCGCCGCCCGCAAGGGAACCACCTCCAGCAATACCTGCGGTGCGATCGACATACCGTGTCCCCGGGGACTAACAAACCCGGTGCAGCAGTCCTTCGGCAGCCCAGCGGTCCGAATTCTGGGCCGGCGCCCGAACAAATCCTGTCCGTTGGCGGATTCGAAGAGGCGGCCAGAGTCCCGGCCACATCGCCTCTGAATCGTGACGCACGACACGACCTTAGGATTCGATAGCCCCTCGTACCCTTCAAGGGAAGCGTTCGATGTCGAAGCACGAAGCGGATTGGGGCCGTGGTGCCCGCAAGGAGCGGCCTTGAAGCTGGAGATCCTGATCAAGATGGTGGGCCTGCTGCCGCGCGATCGGTCCGCGGCGGTCACCGCCGAGGAACTGCGCGGCCCGTTCTTCTCGCAGGGATCGCGCGCCGCCATGATCTCCCGGGAATCACAGATGACCGCGCTCCGCCGCTATCTCGGCGAACTCAAGAAGCACGGCCTCGTAGACGAATTGCCACCCCTGCAGGGTATGGATCGCCTGCCCCGCTATCACCTGGTCGAGCACCGGCTTTACAGCTACTTCATGCACGGCAAGGTGGCCCTCGGACTGCTTTGGACGACGAAGCTGCTGGCGCCATTGAGCCATGGGTTGGACGACACCGACCTGCGCCAGATGGCCTCGAAGGCGCGGCTGTCGCGCCGGGAGCAGGTCATCCGCGACCGGGTGCGCGTCGTGCCGGACGGTATCGGACGGGCCCTAGCA
>DAOLLE010000407.1:0-3610 GCA_035331205.1 Burkholderiaceae bacterium | reverse complement strand
CCGGCGCGCCGACCTTCATCGCCTGGTCCATCACCTTGCAGATCTTCTCGGCGTGAGCCTCGCTCAGCGCGCCGCCGAAGACGGTGAAGTCCTGGCTGAACACGAACACCAGGCGGCCGTTGATCATGCCGTAGCCGGTGACGACGCCGTCGCCCGGGATCTTGTTGTCGGCCATGCCGAAGTCGGCACAGCGGTGCTCGACGAACATGTCCCATTCCTCGAAGGTGCCTTCGTCGAACAGCAGCTCCAGCCGCTCGCGGGCGGTCAGCTTGCCCTTCTTGTGTTGCGCGTCGATGCGCTTCTGGCCACCGCCCAGGCGGGCCTTGGCGCGCTTTTCTTCGAGCATCTGCTGGATGTCGTGCATGGAGTCCACTCCTCGGGGAAAAACTCGGGTGTCGGAAAGGAATCGAAAACGGAGGTCGGGCGGCGCTCAGGCCACCAGATCAAGAAGCCGCCGTGCCGCCACGGAGGCCGCCAGGCTGCCGTCGCGGACCTGTTGGGTCGTGCCGGCGAGCTGCTCGCGCACGTCGGGGTGGCTGCGGAAACGCTCGCGCAGGCCGGCCTCGATGCGCTCCCACATCCAGGCCAGGCTCTGCTGCTGCCGGCGCGCGGCGAGGCGGCCATTGGCCTCCTGCAGGCGCCGGAAGGTGCTGACGGCGCCCCAGAAATCGTCCAGCCCGCGCGACTTCAGCGCGCTGATCTGGATGACCTGGGGGTGCCAGACGCTCTCATCGTGGTGAACATGGTCCGGGTTGCCGTGCATGCCCAGCAAGCGCAGCGCGGAGGTGATCTGGGCGCGCGCGCGCATCGCTGCGTGCTCGTCGATGTCGGCCTTGTTGATCACCACCAGGTCGGCCAGCTCCATCACGCCCTTCTTGATCGCCTGCAGGTCGTCGCCGGCGTTGGGCAGCTGCAGCAGGCAGAACATGTCGGTCATCTGCTGCACCGCGGTCTCGCTCTGGCCGACGCCCACGGTCTCGACGATCACCACGTCGTAGCCGGCGGCCTCGACGACGTACATCGACTCGCGGGTCTTCTCGGCCACGCCGCCCAGCGTGCCCGACGAGGGGCTGGGGCGGATGTAGGCCTGCGCCTGCACGGAGAGCTGCTCCATGCGGGTCTTGTCGCCCAGGATCGAGCCGCCGGAGACGTTCGACGAGGGGTCCACCGCGAGCACCGCCACCCGGTGGCCCAGGCCGATCAGGTGCATGCCCAGCGCCTCGATGAAGGTGCTCTTGCCCACGCCCGGCACGCCGGAGATGCCCAGGCGCAGCGAGCGGCCGGTGTGCGGCAGCAGCGCGTTGAGCAGGGCATCGGCACGGGCGCGGTGGTCGGCGCGGGTCGATTCGAGCAGCGTGATGGCCTTGGCCATCGAGCGGCGCTGCACCGGCGCGCTGCCGTGGACGATGCCGTGCAGCAGGGCCGCGTCGGCCGCTTCCAAAGTATCGAGGGTCATGCGGGCGGCGCCTTGGGGGCGCGGGGCTGGGCCGGACGCCGGAAGTACAGGTCCCACTCGCCTTCGGCCTCGAGGATGAAGCCGTGGCGCTGGTAGAAGCGCGTCGCCTCGCTGTGGCGCAGCGCGGTGACACTGACGGCCACGCCGGCGCGGTCGGCCTCCAGCAGCACCCGGGCCATCACCCAGCTGCCGATGCCCAGACCCTGTGCGGTGGGGTGGATGTAGAGGTGGTCGAGCAGCCAGTCGTGCTCGCGCGGGATCACCGCGACGAAGCCGACCAGCCCGCCCTCATACAGGATGTGGCGCGTGTGGGCCGGGTTGAAGCCCCGGCTCAGGCGCTCGCGCGCGCGCTGCGGGTCGAAGCGGCCGACGAATTCCAGGCTTTCGCGCATCGCCGCCATGCGCAGCGACAGCAGGGCCTCGAAATCGCCTTCATCGGCCGGCGTCAGCACGATGCGGGGCGATGCGTTGCCGCGTTCGACAGGGTTCACCAGGGGACCTCCGAAAAGGGGAACGTGCACAAACCCTGACGATACCGCCCGCAGCACCTGGCTCAGCCCCGCGCCGCGGCCTGGATCTGCTCCAGCACGACCTTGGCCGAGGCCGGAATCGGCGTACCCGGGCCGAAGATGCCCTTGACGCCCGCGTCGTAGAGGAAGCCGTAGTCCTGCGCCGGGATCACGCCGCCGACGAAGACGATGATGTCATCAGCGCCCTGCGCCTTCAGCGCGTTGATGATCGCCGGCACCAGCGTCTTGTGACCAGCGGCCAGTGTGGAAATGCCCACCGCGTGCACGTCGTTCTCGATGGCCTGGCGGGCGCACTCCTCCGGCGTCTGGAACAGCGGGCCCATGTCCACGTCGAAGCCCAGGTCGGCGTAGGCCGTGGCCACCACCTTGGCGCCGCGGTCGTGGCCGTCCTGGCCCAGCTTGGCGATCATCACGCGCGGGCGGCGGCCCTGCGCCTCGGCAAAGGCGGCGATTTCGCCCTTCAGCTTGTCCCAGCCCTCGGCCGAGTCGTAGGCGGCTGCGTACACACCCGTCACCTTCTGAATGTCCGCGCGGTGGCGGCCGAACACCTTCTCCAGCGCGTCGCTGACCTCGCCGACCGTCGCACGCAGGCGAATCGCCCGGATCGACAGGTCGAGCAGGTTGCCCTGGCCGGACTGGGCGGCGGCGGTCAGCGCCTCCAGCGCAGCGGCCACGGCGGCGCCGTCGCGCTGGGCCTTGATCTGCTGCAGGCGGGCGATCTGCGAGTCGCGCACCTTGACGTTGTCCACCTCGAGGATCTCGACCGGGTCTTCCTTGGCCAGCTTGTACTTGTTGACGCCGACGATGACGTCACGGCCGCTGTCGATGCGCGCCTGCTTCTCGGCCGCCGAGGCCTCGATCTTCAGCTTGGCCCAGCCGGAGTCCACCGCCTTGGTCATGCCACCCATGGCCTCGACCTCTTCGATGATCGCCCAGGCCTTATCGGCCATGTCCTGCGTCAGCGACTCCATCAGGTAGCTGCCGGCCCAGGGGTCGACCACGTTGGTGATGTGGGTCTCTTCCTGGATGATCAGCTGCGTGTTGCGGGCGATGCGCGCGGAGAATTCGGTGGGCAGCGCGATGGCCTCGTCCAGCGAGTTGGTGTGCAGCGACTGGGTACCGCCGAAGACCGCGGCCATCGCCTCGATCGTGGTGCGCACCACGTTGTTGTAGGGGTCCTGCTCGGTCAGCGACCAGCCCGAGGTCTGGCTGTGCGTGCGCAGCATCAGGCTCTTCGGGTTCTTCGCGTTGAAGCCCTTCATGATGCGCGCCCACAGCAGGCGGGCCGCACGCATCTTGGCGATCTCGAGGTAGAAGTTCATCCCGACCGCCCAGAAGAACGAGAGGCGACCGGCGAAGTCGTCCACGTCCATGCCCTTGGCGATCGCGGTCTTCACGTACTCCTTGCCATCGGCCAGCGTGAAGGCCATCTCCAGCGCCTGGTTGGCGCCGGCCTCCTGCATGTGGTAGCCGGAGATCGAGATCGAGTTGAACTTCGGCATGTTCTTGGCCGTGTACTCGATGATGTCGCCGATGATCTTCATCGACGGCTCCGGCGGGTAGATGTACGTGTTGCGGACCATGAACTCCTTGAGGATGTCGTTCTGGATGGTCCCGGACAGCT
>DAOLLE010000406.1:0-3615 GCA_035331205.1 Burkholderiaceae bacterium | reverse complement strand
GCGATGCTGTGGATGACGGTCTTCCACGCCTGCTTCGACCTGAATTTGCACGGGCTGATCGGGCGGCAGAACTTCTACGCCGACCCGTTCTGGACCGGGCAACGCGTCGTCATCCTGTCGCTGTTCCTGCTTTGCGCGGGGGCCGGTCAGGCGGTGGCGCAGACCCAGGCGGTGAGCTGGGCGCGATTCTGGCGCCGCTGGGGGCGCCTGGTGGCCTGCGCGCTGGCGGTGTCGGCGGGCTCGTGGTGGATGTTCCCGCGCAGCTGGATCAGCTTCGGCGTGCTGCACGGCCTGGCGCTGATGCTGCTGCTGGCTCGCCTGCTGGCCGCTCAGGGCAGCGCCCGCCTGCTGGCGCTGGCGGCACTGTGCCTGCTGCTGCCGCAATGGGTGGCGCACCCGCTGTTCGACAGCCGCTGGACCTGGTGGGTTGGCCTGGTGACGCACAAGCCGCCGACGGAGGACTTCGTGCCGCTGCTGCCCTGGTTCGGCGTGCTGCTGGCCGGGCTGGCGGGGATGCGCGAGCTGCAGAATCGGCGTCCGGCCTGGGTGAGCGGGCCTCTGCCGAGGGGCCTGGCACCGCTGGCGGTACTGGGGCGCTGGTCGTTGAGCTACTACATGCTGCACCAGCCGGTGCTGCTGGGGCTGCTGAGCCTGGGGCTGATGCTGCGCGGCTGAGCCTGCATTCCACCCGGAAAAGCAAAAGGGCGACCCGTAGGTCGCCCTTTTGCTGTCGCCCACCGGCGCACTGCCGGCGGGTGGGCCATCACTGGCCGAACTTGTAGTCGGTCTTCGCCTTGCTGCGCAGGTCTTCCTGGTACTTGGCGAGCTTTTGCTGCTCCAGGCGCTGGCGCAGCTGGCCCTTGACCTCGTCGAGGGCCGGGAACTGCGCGTCACGCACATCTTCCAGCAAGATGACGTGGTAGCCGAACTGGCTCTTCACCGGCTCTTCGGTGAACTTGCCCTTTTCCAGCTTGGTCATGGCCTGCGAGAACTCGGGCACGTAGTTGCCCGGGGCAGCCCAGTCCAGGTCGCCGCCGTTCGGCGCCGAGCCCGGATCCTTCGACGAGGCCTTGGCGAGTTCGTCGAACTTGGCGCCGCCCTTGAGCTTGGCGATCAGGTCCTTGGCGACATCTTCCTTCTCGACCAGGATGTGGCGGGCGTGGTATTCCTTCTGCCCAGCCTGGCCCTTGATCTTGTCGTACTCGGCCTTGACCTCGGCGTCGGTGACCGGGTTCTTCTTCTGGTAGCTGGCGAACAGCTCGCGGATCAGCACGCCCTGGCGCACCAGTTCCATCTGCTGACGGTACTCGTCGCTGCGCTGCACGCCCTGGCGCTCGGCTTCCTGCACGAAGATTTCGCGCATCACCAGCTCGTCCTTGACCTGGCGCTCCAGGTCCGGCGTGCGCGGCTGGTTGCCCTTGGCGACCTGGGCCATCAGGATGTCGAAGCGAGCCTTGGGCACTGCCTTGCCATTGACGATGGCAACGTTCTGCGCGGCCGCCAGGCCCGGCAACAGCGCGGCCGACAGGGCAACGGCAGACACGGCAATCTGGAGCTTCTTCATGGGAGGGGGAAACCTTTCAGGAGGTCGGTCCACACGGTGCACACCGGTGGGGTGCGCGACCGTGGCGGGGTTGACTCGGCTGCGGCTCTGGGGCCGCACGCCGCCGGGACTTGGCCCCGAGGTGTTGCGGATCGACGGCAGCCGATCCGGCCTCAGGGCGCCTCGGCCACGATCGCCAGAGCGTGAATTCCTCTCGGTATCAGGGCCGAAAGGGCATCATACACGAGCCGGTGCCGCGCCAGACGGGGCTGCCCGGCGAAGCAGGCGGCCCGGATTTCGACCCGGAAATGGCTGCCTTCGGCCGCTCCGGCGTGTCCGGCGTGGGCCTGGCTGTCGTCGCGGACCACCAGGTGCACCGGGTCCAGCGCAGCGCGCAGCGCCGCCTCGAGCTGCGCCGCGCTGGGCCGCTCGGCCAGCGGCACGGTGCGGCGGGAGGGTTGGGGGGTGAGGCTCATTCTTCGTGCGGCTTGAGGTGACGCGTCAGGTAGAAGCCCTGGGCGAGCATGAACACGAACATCAGCCCCATGCCGCCGAAGAGCTTGAAGTTCACCCAGGTCGCGGTCTCGAAGGTGAAGGCGACCCAGAGGTTGAGCACGCCCATGAAGGCGAAGAACAGCACCCAGGCGAGGTTCAGGCGCTTCCAGGCGAAGGCGGGCAGCTCGACCTGCTCGCCCAGCAGGATCTTGAGCAGGTTCTTGCCGGCCAGCACCGGGCTGAGCAGGAAGGCCGCCGACATCACCCAGTACAGCACCGTCGGCTTCCACTTGATGAAGGTTTCGCTGTGGAAGTAGATCGTCGCGCCGCCGAGCACCGTCACCAGGGCCAGGCTCACCCACAGCATCGTGTCGACCTTCTGCCGACGCGCCTTCAGGTACAGCACCTGCGCCAGCGTGGCGACGATGACCACCACGGTGGCCAGCAGCACCGGCGCTTCTTTGGCGCCGACCACCCCCCCCGAGACCATGAAGCCGAACCAGTCCGAAGCGAGCCGGGCGGCCTCGTCGGCGCGCTTTTCCGCCGCGTTGAAGGTCAGGAAGAACAGGACGATCGGCAGGAAGTCGAGCAGCAGCTTCATCGGCTTGGAGCCGTCGCGTTCGGCGACGGGGGCGTGCGAAGGGGAGGGGCGCCGGTCGTCCGGCGTGCGGATTATGGGGGCGCGGCGCCGTCCACCCGGTGATACCCATCCCCGCTTCCGGTGGGGGCTCGCTGGGCAGGCGCAGCCATCCGGGCGGGGCGGGCGGAAATCACGCCGGGTACCGGAAGACGGGGGCTGTCACGTCAGGGACAAAGGCCGGCGTCAGCGGCCCGGCGGGCTTGATTCAGAGCATGGGCGCGTCCGGGCCGGCGTGCCACAGTGGCCTGGCCCGAGGTGATCGGCCGGTCTGGCTGGCCAGTCGTCCACGCGACAGTTTCCTCGGGAAAGACGCTAGGGGGCGGCCCGCGTGACGCTCCTATAGTGCCTGCCGCCACCTGCCGGGGCTGTGCCGGCCGGGGCAAGGTGGACCGATCGAACCGACTGGAAGGAGAGATACCGATGAGCAGCCTGATGGGCCAGATGATGCGCATGCCGTTGTTGATCTCGTCGCTGCTGGTGCATGCGGCGCGGCACAGCGCGGACACCGAGATCGTGTCCAAGCGGGTCGAGGGGGATCTGCATCGCTACACCTACAAGGACGCCGAGCTGCGCGCGCGCAAGCTCGCCCAGGCCTTCGCCCGGCTGGGCTGCCGCGCCGGGGACCGGGTGGCCACGCTGGCCTGGAACGGCTACCGCCACTTCGAGATCTACTTCGGCGCCTCGGGCTCGGAGCTGGTCTGCCACACGATCAACCCGCGCCTGTTCCCCGAGCAGATCGCCTGGATCGCCGGCGACGCGGCCGATCAGGTGCTGTGCTTCGACCTGACCTTTCTGCCGCTGGTCGAGAAGCTGGCGGCGGCGATGCCCTCGATCCGGCACTACGTGCTGATGACCGACCGGGCGCACATGCCCGAGTCGTCGAAGATCGCCAACCTGCTGTGCTACGAGGAGCTGGTCGAGGCCGAGAACGGCGACT
>DAOLLE010000405.1:0-3648 GCA_035331205.1 Burkholderiaceae bacterium | reverse complement strand
TGAACGGCACCTGCCCGGTGAAGTGCTTGGTCATCATGATCATCCGGGCGACCCAGAAGAAGATGATGTCGTAGCCGGTCACGAGCACGCTGCTGGGCAGGAAGAGGTCCTGCTCGATGGTCTTCTCCGGCCAACCCAGCGTGCTGAAGGGCACCAGCGCGGAGCTGTACCAGGTGTCGAGCACGTCCTCGTCGCGGGTCAGCGCACCGCTGTAACCGGCGGCGCTGGCCTTGGCGCGGGCCGCTTCCTCGCTCTGGGCGACGAAGAGCTCACCGGCCTCGCCGTACCAGGCCGGGATCTGGTGGCCCCACCAGAGCTGGCGGCTGATGCACCAGTCCTGGATGTTCTTCATCCACTGGTTGTAGGTGTTGACCCAGTTCTCGGGCACGAACTTGACGTCGCCGGACTCGACCGCCTCGATCGCGCCCTGGGCGATCGACTTGCCGGTCGACGGGCTGGCCTTGGTCATCGCGACGAACCACTGGTCGGTCAGCATCGGCTCGATGACCTGGCCGGTGCGGGCGCAGCGCGGCACCATCAGCTTGTGCTTCTTGACCTCCACCAGCAGACCGGCGGTCTCCAGGTCCGCCACCACGGCCTTGCGGGCGACGAAGCGGTCCAGCCCGCGCAGCTCCAGCGGGATGTCGTCCAGGTCGGCACGCACCGCCGCGTCCAGCGTGAAGATGGTGATCATCTCCAGCCCGTGGCGCAGGCCGACCTGGTAGTCGTTGGTATCGTGCGCCGGGGTGACCTTCACCACGCCGGTGCCGAAGGCCTTGTCGACGTAGGCGTCGGCGATCACGGGCACGAGGCGGCCGGTGATGGGCAGCCTGACACTCTTGCCGATCAGGTGGGTGTAGCGCTCATCCTCCGGGTGCACCATCACCGCGGTGTCGCCCAGCATCGTCTCCGGGCGGGTGGTGGCCACCACCAGCGACTCGTCGCAGCCCTCGATCGGATAGCGGATGTGCCAGAGGTGGCCGTCCTCCTCCTCGCTCTCGACCTCCAGGTCGGAGACGGCGGACTTCAGGATCGGGTCCCAGCTCACCAGCCGCTTGCCGCGGTAGATCAGCCCTTCCTCGTACAGGCGCACGAAGGTCTCGGTCACGACCTTCGACAGCTTGTCGTCCATCGTGAAGTACTCGTGCGCCCAGCTCACGCTGTCGCCCATGCGGCGCATCTGGCGGGTGATGGTGGAGCCGCTCTGCTCCTTCCACTCCCAGACCTTGGCGACGAAGTTCTTGCGCCCCAGGTCATGGCGGCTGATGCCCTTTTCCTGCAGCTGGCGCTCCACCACGATCTGCGTGGCGATGCCGGCGTGGTCGGTGCCCGGCACCCACAGCGTGTTGAAGCCGCGCATGCGGTGGTAGCGCGTCAACGAGTCCATGATGGTCTGGTTGAACGCATGGCCCATGTGCAGCGTGCCGGTGACGTTCGGCGGCGGCAGCTGGATCGAGAAACTCGGCCGGGCCGGGTCCAGCGTCGGGGCGTAGGCGCCGGAGGCCTCCCAGTGCGGGCCCCACTGGGCTTCGATGGGGGAAGGTTCGAAGGACTTGGACAGGGCGTCGGACATGCGCGGCTCTCGGGGCGTCAGGCGAAACCCCTGATTCTAGGGAGCGGGCGCTCCGTCGAGCGCCGCGGCCTCCCGCTCGAACACGGTGACGCGGTTGCGACCCGACTCCTTGGCGCGGTAAAGCGCCTGGTCGGCCTGGTCGATCAGCTCCGCCAGCGTCTTCGCACCCGTGTAAAGACTGGCCACGCCGAAGCTGGAGGTGATGCGCCGCACAGCGGTGCCGCGGACCGCGCCCTGGGCGTTCTGCTCGATCTCCGCGCGCAGGCGCTCGCCGATCTCGGCCGCCTCGGCCGGCTGGGCGCCGGGCAGCAGGATGCAGAACTCCTCGCCGCCGTAGCGGCAAAGGACGTCCACCTGGCGAATGCCACCGGTCAGCGCGCGCGCCACCACCTGGATCACCTGATCGCCCACCGCGTGGCCGTAGGTGTCGTTGAAGGACTTGAAGTGGTCGATGTCGCTCATGATGCAGCACAGGCTGCGGTGCTCGCGCCGCGCCGCCTCGAAGGCCACCTCCGCCGCCTCGAAGAAGGCGCGGCGGTTGAAGCAGCCCGTCATCGGGTCGCGCGTGGCCAGGCGCAGCAGCTCTTCGTTCTTGGCGGCAATTTCCACATTCGCCTGCTCGACGTCGGCCAGCGCCTGCGCCAGCTCGGCGTGGCTGCGGTGCAGCGCCGTCTCGTCGTTGAAGCTGACCATGCAGCCACGCACCCGCTCGCGGTCATCGAGCACCGGCGCGCTGCTGACCAGCAGGTGCAGGGCGGCCCCGTCCGGGCGGGTCAGCCGCAACGGCACGTCCGCCACCTTCTCGGCGCGCGCCAGCGTGCGTTGCCAGGGTGGCTCGACCTCGCCGGCAACGCCGACCGCGGCGTCGTCGGCCCAACCCTGCGTGAGCCAGGGCAGGTTCGCAATCGCCTGGCCGTTCAGCGAGCCCGCACCCGCCGGCTGCAGGCGGCGAAAGGCCGCGTTCGCCAGCACGATGCGCGCCTCCTGGTCCAGGATCAGCAGACCCTCGGTCAGGTTGTCGTAGGCCCGTCGCACCCGGTCGGGCACCGAGGCCGAGGGGTTCAGGTACTGCATCGCGCGGCTGAGGTAGGCGTGGCTGAGCAGGAAGCCGCCGAAGCCCAGCACCAGCATCAGCTGCACGCCGGGCTGACTCAGCCAGTGGCGCAGCCCACCGCGCTCGATCGGCACGAAATACAGCTCGACGCTGCCCCAGACCTGCGCACCCGCCATGATCGGTACGCGCAGGTGGTTCAGCTCCGAAGCCAACGGCCCCAGGCGCTCGGCCGCCGTCGGCAGCTCGCCGCGCTGCAGCAGCACGCCACCGTCGCTGCGCTGCACGCTGACCGCGCGCAGCTCGGGGTTGCGCGCCAGCACGACCTGGATGGTCTTGCCCACCGCGGTCAGGTCACCGGCCTGCAGCAGCTGCGTCATCTGCACCGTCAGGTTCTCGGCCATGCGCTTGCGCAGCTGCCGCTCCGCCTGCTCCCGGCCGGGCACCACACCCAGCAGCAGATCCGCCACCAGCAGCAGCGACAACAGCAGCGCCGTCAGCCCCAGGCTAACGCGGGTGATCGGTCCGATGCGGGGGGCCTGCCAGGGCCTCTGGGTGCGGGCACGCGGGGATGCAGAAGTCATGGGCGATCGATGGGGAAGCGGGTGGGCGGCGCAGCGTCGAGCAGGCGGTCGAAGGCCGCCTCGTCGCGCTGGGCCTCTTCATCGTCATCGGCATCGCGGTCCCAGGCTTCAGCCCCGTCGTCGTCCGGCAGCACCGCCAGCAGGTCGACGTGCCGCCAGGTCGGCAGCACGCCCATCAAACTGGTCACCAGCCCGCCGGCGCGCAGCGCCCACCAGACGCTGCCGGCGGTCAGCACCGCGCCGGCCACCTCCGCCGCCTCCCCGCTCAGGCTCAGCTCGGCGGGCCGATCGTCGGCCTCCTCGTGCAACGCGGCGCCCTCGGCCGTGCGCGACATCCGGCGCAGCTCGGGCAGACCCAGCGGCTCGGCGACACGCTCGCCCACAGCCTCGGTGGGCAGGTCGAGCACCCAGCCGGCTTCGAACAGCGCCTCCAGCCGCTC
>DAOLLE010000404.1:0-3653 GCA_035331205.1 Burkholderiaceae bacterium | reverse complement strand
AGGCCGCCGACGGCAAGCAGACCGTGGGCGCCTACCTGAAGGGCGCCAAGACCGAGCTGGCCGGCTTCACGATGTACATCGTCGGTGAGGGCATCGAGAAGAAGCAGGACGACTTCGCCGCCGAAGTGGCCGCTCAGGTGGCCGCTGCCAAGGGCCAGTGAGCCGTCGCGGACCGCTCGCCTGCGCCCCTTCGGCGCAGGCGGGATCGGTCCGATCGCCTAAACTGCCGATCCACCAAACTGCCAGAGGAACTTGCATGCCGGCCTACAAACGCATCCTGCTGAAACTCTCCGGTGAAGCCCTGATGGGCGACGATGCCTTCGGCATCAACCGGGCCACCATCGTGCGGATGGTGCGCGAGATCCGTGAGGTGACTGCGCTGGGTGTCGAGGTGGCGGTGGTGATCGGCGGCGGCAACATCTTCCGCGGCGTCGCGGGCGGCTCGGTCGGCATGGACCGCGCCACCGCCGACTACATGGGCATGCTGGCGACGGTGATGAACTCGCTGGCGCTGGCCGATACGATGCGCCTGGAAGGCATGACCGCACGCGTCATGTCGGCCATCAGCATCGACCAGGTGGTCGAGCCCTATGTGCGTCCGAAGGCGCTGCAGTACCTCGAAGAGGGCAAGGTGGTGATCTTTGCCGGCGGCACCGGCAACCCCTTCTTCACCACCGACACCGCCGCCGCGCTGCGCGGCGCGGAAATCGGCGCCGAGGTGATGCTCAAGGCCACCAAGGTGGACGGCGTCTACACCGCCGATCCGAAGAAGGACCCGAGCGCGACGCGCTACCCCTCGTTGACCTTCGACGAGGCCATCATCAAGAACCTGGCGGTGCTCGACGCCACGGCCTTCGCGCTGTGCCGCGACCAGAAGCTGCCGATCAAGGTGTTCTCGATCGTCAAGCCCGGCTCGCTCAAGCGCGTGGTCGAGGGGGCGGACGAGGGCACCCTGGTGCACGTCTGAGCGCCCCCGCCTGCCTGGAGTGAAGCGATGAGCATTGCCGACATCAAGAAGAACGCCGAAGCCAAGATGGCCAAGTCCATCGAGGCTTTCAAGCACGAGCTGACCAAGATCCGCACCGGGCGCGCCCACCCGGGTCTGCTGGACCAGGTGCACGTCGATTACTACGGCTCGATGGTGCCGATCAGCCAGGTGGCCAACGTCAGCCTGATCGATGCGCGCACCATCAGCGTCCAGCCCTGGGAAAAGGGCATGGGTCAGAAGATCGAGAAGGCGATTCGCGAATCCGACCTCGGCCTGAACCCCGCCTCGATGGGCGACCTGATCCGCGTGCCGCTGCCGGCGCTGACCGAAGAGCGTCGCAAGGAGCTGACCAAGGTCGTGCGCCACGCCGGCGAGGACAGCAAGGTGGCGGTGCGCAACCTGCGCCGCGACGCCAATGAGCACGCCAAGAAGCTGCTCAAGGACAAGCTGATCACCGAGGACGAGGAGCGGCGTCTGATGGACGACGTCCAGAAGCTGACCGACCGCGTCATCGCCGAGGTCGACAAGCTGGTGCAGGGCAAGGAAGCCGAGATCCTGGCCGTCTGAGGCGGCCGATGATGTCGGCGATCCCGGTGACCTCGAGGAGCGGCCGTGGCTGAACCCGCTGGCAGCGTGCCCCGCCACGTGGCGGTGGTGATGGACGGCAATGGGCGCTGGGCCAACAAGCGGCTGATGCCGCGCGTGGTCGGCCACAAGTACGGCGTCGATGCGCTGGTGCGCGTCATCGACGCCTGCGCCGATCGGGGCATCGAGTACCTCACCGTCTTCGCCTTCTCGTCGGAGAACTGGAAGCGTCCGCAGGACGAGGTCTCCGGCCTGATGAGCCTGATCATGGTGGCGGTGTCCAAGTACCTCGCCCGCATGGCCGAGCGCGGCGTGCGCATTCGCATCATCGGTGACCGCGCGCGCGTGTCGGAGAAGGTGCAGGCCGCCTGGGACGAGGCGGAGTCCCGCACCGCTGCGAACCGCCGCATCACCGTGTCGGTGGCCTTCAACTACGGCGGGCGTTGGGACGTGGTGCAGGCCTGCCAGCGCGCCATGGCCGCCGGGCTGCGCCCGGAGCAGGTCGACGAGGGCGTGCTGTCGCGCTACATGTCGCTGGCCTATGCCCCGGACCCGGACCTGTTCATCCGCACCGGCGGCGAGGTGCGCATCTCCAACTTCCTGCTCTGGCAGGTGGCCTACTCCGAACTGGTGTTCACCGACTGCCTCTGGCCGGACTTCGACGAGCGCGCGCTCGACGCCGCCCTGGCCGAGTACGCCCGGCGCGATCGCCGCTTCGGCCGCGTGAAGACCGACGTCAGCGCCACGGGCGAGTCCGTGCCGGTGCCGTTCGGCGACTGACCTTCGGCCCAGACTCGGACTCGGATCCGAACCCCACCATGCTCAAACAACGGGTCATCACGGCGCTGCTGCTGATGGCGGTGCTGCTGCCGGCGCTGTTCGCATCGGCCCCCTGGCCCTTCATGGCCCTGACACTGCTGATGATCGCGGCGGCGGGCTGGGAGTGGTCGCGCCTGAACCACGCGCCCGGCGGCGCTGCGCTGGCCTACGGCGCGGTGGTGGCCCTCGGTGCGGCAGCCGCCTGGCAGGCTGGCTGGGTCGGCCATACGCCGGCGCTGCTGTGGTGGGCCGCGATGCTGCTGTGGGTGCTCGGCGGCGCCTGGGTGCTTCGCCAGGGCGTGGCGGCTTGGCCGCTGCTGCCGCGCGGCGCACGGCTGCTCGCCGGCCTGCTGCTGCTCTGGCTGGCCTGGCTGGCGATCGCCGAAGGCCGCCTGCGTGGTCTGAACTTCCTGCTGTCGACCTTCTGCCTGGTCTGGGCGGCCGACATCGCGGCCTACTTCGGTGGCCGGGCCTTCGGCAAACGCAAGCTCGCCCCGGCGATCAGCCCGGGCAAGAGCTGGGCGGGGGTCTACAGCGGCTGGGTCGGGGTGCTGCTGCTGGCCGCGGCCTGGATCGCCTTCGACCAGCGCGGTCTGGCCGACGGCCCCAGCCTGTACAGCCTGCTGCTGCAGCGCGCCGGGCTGGCGGGCCTGGTGATGGGCTGCCTCTTCCTGGCCGCGCTCAGCGTGGTCGGTGACCTCTTCGAGTCGCTGGTCAAGCGCAGCGTCGGCGCGAAGGACAGTTCTGCGCTGCTGCCCGGCCACGGTGGTGTGCTCGACCGCATCGACGCGCTGCTGCCCGTTTGTCCCCTGGCCCTGGCCCTGGTGTCCGCATGACTTCGATTCCTTCCGAACGGGCGTGGCCCTCGCGCCAGCGCGTGTGCGTGCTGGGCTCCACCGGCTCGATCGGTACCAGCACACTCGACGTGATCGCGCGGCATCCGCAGCGCTTCGAGGTCTTCGCGCTGAGCGCGCACAGCCGCGTCGACGAGCTGGCCGCGCAGTGCCTGGCTTGGCGGCCGCGCTTCGCGGTGCTGCCGACGCAGGAGCTGGCGCGCGATCTGGCCGATCGCCTGCAGCGCGCCGGCTGCCGCACCGAGGTGCTGGTCGGCGCCCGGGCGTTGGAGGAGGTGGCCGCGCACCCCGAGGTCGACAGCGTGATGGCGGCCATCGTCGGCGCCGCCGGCCTGGCGCCCTGCCTGGCCGCGGCGCGCGCCGGCAAGCGGCTGCTGCTGGCCAACAAGGAAGCGCTGGTGGTCGGC
>DAOLLE010000403.1:0-3668 GCA_035331205.1 Burkholderiaceae bacterium | reverse complement strand
CTCGACCTGACGGCTGAAGCCCGAGAGGTCGGTGAACATGATTGCCCACTGCTCTCCGAAGAGGTCCCAGATGCGCGTGTCGATGGCGGTCCGGTCGGCGCCGGGCTGGAGGCGCTCGTGGATGAGCGCCTCGAGCCGCGTCTCGACGGCCACCAGCCGCGGCAGGCTGGCGCGGGCCGCCTCGCTGCTGCTGGCCGAATGCGCCAGCAGTTCGGCGCGGCGCGCGCGCAGGCTGCCCAGTTGCAGCGGCAGCAGCGTGTCGCGCAGCGTCTGCCACTGCGCCAGCGTGGCCTGGCGGTCGCTGAGCTGCGGGTGGCCGGCCAGCAGCAGCACGTCGCCCTCGGCCACCGGCTGGGCCGCCAACGGCAGCAGCTGGCGCGGCTGCAGCGGCCGGCCCAGGTCGTACACGCGCAGCAGCGCGAAGTCCAGCGCATGGCGCGGGTAGGCAAACTGGTCGGCCTCGCCGCCGAAGCGGGCGGCCTGCACCTCGGGCGCGAAGACCAGGCGCACATCGGTCCAGACCTGGTAGCGAAAGAGCTGGTGGCGCGCGCCGCGCTGCAGCGCCACCACCTCGCAGTGCAGGCCGCTGGCCTGCTGGCAGGCGCGCTCGATCTCGGCCAGCGTGGCCTGGCGCCGCGCGTGGCGGCGCAGCGGCTCGGGTTCACCGGCCAGCGCGGCATCGATCACGGTGCTGACGTCGTCGCTCGACACCAGCGTGCGCGCGCTCAGGCCCGGGCAAATCGGCTCGGCCGCCGCGGGGCGGGCCGAGAAGCCGGCGCCGACGAGGTCATGCTGTGCGTCGGAGAGCCGGCCCAGGCAATCGAGCACCGCCGCGTGGCTGGTGAGCAACAGCCCCTGCCGGCTGACGAAGGCGCCGCTGCCGCCGCTCGCGTTGCCGCCGTGGCTGCCGACGATCTGGACCGTCGCCTGCTGCAGCTGTTGCAGCCAGGCGGCATCCACCACGGTCCCGGTGCCGAGCCGCTCGCGCAGCGCCGCCAGTGGCAGTGCGTCGAGGGGCCACCAGCCTTCCTCCGCCGCCGCGGGCAGGGGCAGTGCCGCCACGAGCAAGCCCAGGGTGGCGGTCAGGGCGGTGCGCTGGGCAGCGCTCGGGCGGGCGGGGTGCATCGGGGCCGGGTGGGATGGAGGGCGGCGGTTCGCTTGATGGGCGGCCATTGTGCGCTGTGGCGGCCGCTGGCTCTGCTCGCCTTGCCCCGCCGGCCTTGATCTGCAGCGCCCGCCTCGCGCGGCCCGACCGCTATGCTGGACGACAGCCAGCGGCCACCCCGATCGCTGCGATCGCCCCCAGACCGACCCGATCCGCCACCATGTCGAATGCCACCCCTGTTTCCTTGCCCGAGCGCATCCCCGCCACGCTGATTCCCGGCGACGGCATCGGCCCCGAGATCGTCGACGCCACGCTGGCCGCGCTCGACGCACTCGGCGCGCCCTTCGACTGGGACCGCCAGATCGCCGGCCTCGGCGGCGTGCAGGCCTGCGGCGACCCGCTGCCCCAGGCCACGCTGGACAGCATCCGCCGTACCCGCCTGGCGCTCAAGGGCCCGCTGGAGACGCCCTCGGGCAGCGGCTACCGCTCCTCGAACGTGCGCCTGCGCGAGGAGTTCCAGCTCTTCGCCAATCTGCGCCCGGCGCGCACCCTGGTGCCGGGTGGGCGCTTCGACCACATCGATCTGGTGGTGGTGCGCGAGAACCTCGAAGGCCTGTACATCGGCCACGAGCATTACGTGCAAATCGACGACGACCCGCACGCAGTGGCGATGGCCACCGGCATCAACACGCGCGCGGGCTGCACGCACATCCTCGACTACGCCTTCGAGCACGCCATCGCCACCGGCCGCAAGAAGGTGACGATCGTGCACAAGGCCAACATCATGAAGGCGCTGACCGGCATCTTCAAGGAAACCGCCGAGCGCCTGTACGAGCAGAAGTACAAGGGCCGCATCGCCTTCGAGACCGTCATCGTCGACGCCTGCGCGATGAAGCTGGTGCTCAACCCCTGGCAGTTCGACGTGCTGGTGACCACCAACCTGTTCGGCGACATCCTCTCCGACCTGGTGGCCGGGCTGGTCGGCGGGCTGGGCATGGCCCCAGGGGCGAACATCGGCCGCGATGCGGCGATCTTCGAAGCGGTGCATGGCAGCGCGCCGGACATCGCCGGCCGGGGCATCGCCAACCCGATCGCGCTGATGCTGGCCGCGGCGATGATGCTCGAACACGTCGGCCACCCCGACCGGGCCGCGCGCCTGCGCCACGCGATCGACGCGACGCTGAACCTCGACCAGGTTCGCACCGGGGACCTGGGTGGCAGCGCCAGCACCGCCGAATTCACGCAGGCACTGATCGGGCGCATCCGCAACGGCTGAGGTGGCGCCGATCCACCCCCGCACCTTCGGGGTGGATCGGGCGGTTCATCGGTGCGGATCGAGCGATTTCACCGGGAATAACCGCGGTTTGCGCTCGCCGACGGTGTACGTCGGGCCCGAGCGCGGTTAGCCTTGCGGGCCTTGTCGCGACGGGATGGACCCGGCGACATTCCGACGGTCAGGCATCGTCCTTGCAGGAGAACCGCGCATGAATCTGTACGAGCTGACGCGCAGCATCATCGACAGCATCCCGGCGCAGCAGCGCTTTTCCGCCGCCGACGAGGCGCTGCTGATGCAGCACAAGGCGGCCTTGCTCGCGCTGGAAGACGAGCTGGTCAAGGGCTTCTACGACGAGATCGAGGCCAATCCGAGCATCAACGCCCTGCTCGGCGAAGGTGCACGCGCCCAGCGCGAGACCACGCTGCGTCGCTGGTGGCAGCGCACCCTGGCCGGCCCGATCGACGACCAGTACTGGGCCTGGCAGGCCCTGGTCGGCGTGGTGCACATCAAGGTGGGTGTCAAGAACCCCATGATGATGGGCATGTGGAACTGGATTCTGGCGCGGCTGCGCGAGCGCGTGACCGCGGACGTGGTCGGCAGCGCCGAGGCCGCCAGCCAACTGATGGCCTGCGTCGAGCGCCTGGCGCTGACCACCCAGGCGATCACCGCCGAGAGCTTCCTGCTCAACTACCTGGAAACCGTGATTCGCCTGACTGGGTTCAAGCCGGCGCTGCTCGAGCGCATGTTCAAGACCGAGATCAACCTCGTGCTGGCCGAGGCTCGCGAGCAGCTGGGCAACGCGGGCTGACCCCGCCGCGGCGCGGCAGCGCCCGGGCGGGCCACCCTGCAGCGACCATTGCGGGTGCGAACCCCCGATGCGCACGACTCCGAAATCGCGAAAAATACCGCCGTGCCTCCGCCCCGTCCCGCAGGGACCGGGTGGTGAGGCGGTGGTGGCGGTGTGGGGATGTCGATGCGGGTCGAACGATCGTGGCGGGAACTCTTCGGCGGCAGGGTGCTGGCGACGCTGCGCTTGCCGCGGCGATCCTGGACCGGCCTGAGCGGGCTGGTTGCGCTCGCAGCGCTCTTGGCCGTCGCGGGCTGCGCCCAGGCGCCCCGTCCGGTGCAGGCCCCAGCCCCAGCCCCAGCGCCAGCGCCAGCGCCAGCGCCAGCGCCAGCGCCAGCGCCAGCGCCGGTCATCCTGCCCGCACCGACTCCGGTGGCCAAGGAGCCGCCACCGGTGGCCGCCGCCGTGCCGGCGCCCCCGCCGGCACGGCGGCGGCCACC
>DAOLLE010000402.1:0-3678 GCA_035331205.1 Burkholderiaceae bacterium | reverse complement strand
CGGTGCGCAGCGCCTTGGCGTAGGCATGGCCGCTGGGCATGCCGATGTCGCGCCAGACGTTGACCAGGTCCTCCTTCTTCACGCCCAGCAGGTCGATGCGCTGGCCGCCGGTGACCTTCACGGTCGGGATCTTGTACTTGTCCACCGCGTCGGCGATGCGGCGCAGCTCGTCGGCCGTGGTCTCGCCGCCCCACATGCGCGGGATCACGCTGTAGGTGCCGTCCTTCTGGATGTTGGCGTGGCTGCGCTCGTTGATGAAGCGGCTCTGCGGGTCGTCCTGCGCCTCCTTCGGCCACGACGAGATCAGGTAGTAGTTCAGCGCCGGGCGGCAGCTGGCGCAGCCGTCGGGCGTCTTCCAGTTCAGCATGCGCATCACTTCGGGAATCGAGGTGAGGTGCTCCTTGAAGATCGCGTCGCGCACCGCCTGGTGGCCCAGCTCGGTGCAGCCGCACATCGCCTTGAGCTTGGGGCGCGCCGAGTAGTCGCCGCCGACGGTGGCCATGATCAGCTGCTCGACCAGGCCGGTGCAGGAGCCGCAGCTCGCGCTGGCCTTGGTGTGCTTGCGCACGTCCTCGATCGTGAACAGGCCCTTGTCCTTGATCGCCTTGCAGATCGCGCCCTTGGTCACGCCGTTGCAGCCGCAGACCTCGTCGCTGTCGGCCATCGCGGCGGCCTTGTTCTGGCCCTGGTGGCCCACGTCGCCGATGTTGGAGCTGCTCAGCGCCTGGCCGAACATCAGCTTGTCGCGGATGTCGCTGATCGGCCGGCCCTCCCGGATGAGCTTGAAGTACCAGCTGCCGTCGGCGGTGTCGCCGTACAGGCAGGCCCCCACCAGCTGGTCGTTCTTGATCACCAGCTTCTTGTAGACGCCGCCGTTCGGCGCGGTGGGGTCGGAGAGCACGATGTCCTCCGAGCCCTCGCTGCCCATGAAGTCGCCGGCCGAGAACAGGTCGATGCCGGTGACCTTGAGCTTGGTGCTCACCTGGCTGCCGGTGTAGCGGCCGATGCCGAACTCGGCCAGGTGCGTGGCGCAGACCTTGCCCTGCTCGAACAGCGGCGCCACCAGGCCGTAGGCCACGCCGCGGTGCGCGGCGCACTCGCCCACCGCGTAGATGCGCGCGTCGGTGACGGTCTGCATGGTGTCGGTCACCACGATGCCACCCGGGCGCGGGTTGGCGCAGAGCAGCCCCATCGACTCGGCCAGCGTCGTGTTGGGGCGGATGCCCGCGGCCATCACCACCAAATCGGCCGGGACTTCCGTGCCGTCCTTGAACTTCACCGCCTTGACGCGGCCGTCCTCACCGGCGACGAGTTCCTGCGTCTGCGCACCGATCAGGAACTTCAGGCCGCGCTCCTCGAGCGACTTCTGCAGCAGCTTGCCGGCCACGTCGTCGAGCTGGCGCTCCATCAGCCAGGGCGCGATGTGCACCACGGTGACCTGCATGCCGCGCAGCATCAGGCCGTTGGCCGCTTCCAGGCCGAGCAGGCCGCCGCCGATCACCACCGCGTGCTGGTGCGTCTTGGCCGTCTCGATCATCGTCTCGGTGTCGGCGATGTCGCGGTAGGCGATCACGCCCTTCAGGTCCTTGCCCGGCACCGGCAGGATGAAGGGGTTCGAGCCGGTGGCGATCAGCAGGCGGTCGTACTCGGCCTCGATCAGGCTGCCGTCGGCGGTCTGGGCCGTGACCAGCCGCTTGCTGCGATGCACGCCGGTGACCTTGGCGCCCAGGTGCAGCGTGATGCCGTTCTCGGCGTACCAGCTCAGCGGGTTCAGGATGATCTGGTCGACCGTCTGCTCACCCGCCAGCACCGGCGACAGCAGGATGCGGTTGTAGTTCGGGTGCGGCTCGGCACCGAAGACGGTGATCTCGTACAGGTCCGGCGCGATCTTCAGCAGCTCTTCGAGCGTGCGCACGCCGGCCATGCCGTTGCCGATCAACACGAGCTTCATCTTTTTCATGGCGGTGCGTCCTTTCAGGGCCAGGCCGCCGCGGGCGGCCCAGCGGCGCCGACGGCGAGCGAACGGAAAACGGGGTCGGGAGGGGGAAGACTGGGGCGGCGGGCCGCCGACGCGCACAGGGGTCGGATCGCCAGGGCGGTGCGTCGTTACACCGCAGCCAGCACTAAGCAATCGGCATGCCTGTGCACGCTTCTTGCGCCTCCGCCAGGCAATGACCACCCCGACGACGCCCTCCCCCACCCCCACCGACCTGCCCATCGAATGGCGGGTCGGCAGCCCCCGCGACCGCGCGCTCGACCCCGTCTGGCGCGCAGCCCTCGACGCCCTGCAGCGCCCCTGGCGGCTGCAGGCCACCGGTGACCTGGCGCACCACCTGCTGCTGGAACCGCAGGCCGTGGGCGACGCCGCGCTCGGCCCGCGCAGCCTCTTCAGCGACGATGCCGACCCGGCCCACGCCGTCGCCCTGGGCATCGATGGCCTCTGGCCCCGCAGCACCCTGGCCGATGCGCCCCGCCTGGCCCGTGCCCTGCAGCTCGACGCCGCCCGCTGGCACCGGGACCAGGCGCTGCGCACCGATATGGAGCGTGCGCGCACCCAGCTCGCCGAGCGCCGCTGGGTCGAGCGCGCCAAGGGCGTGCTGATGCAGGCCCGCGGCCTGTCGGAGGAGGAGGCCTTCCGGCTGCTGCGCGGCGCCTCGATGCAGAGCAACCTGCGCGTGGGCGAGGTCTCGCGCTCGGTCACCGAAGCGGCGCAGTGGGCCGAGGCGGTCAACCGCGCCGGCCAGCTGCGCATGCTCTCGCAGCGGGTGGTCAAGCTCGCGGCACAGCGGCTCGACGGCATCGACCCCCGACGCGCCCGCCAGACCCAGGGCATGGCCATCGGCAGGCTGCAGAACAACCTGGACTTCCTCGCCAGCCTGCCGGTGATGCACGACAGCGCCGGCCCCGCTCACCTCGCCCTGGCCGCCACCGACCAGGCCTGGCGCGCACTCAAGCCCGTGCTGATGCAGCGGCTCACCCCCGCCACACTGGCGCAGTCCGACGCGCTCGGCGAGGCGCTGCTGCAGCGCGCCGAGGCCCTCACCGAAGTGCTGGAAGCTGGCGGCGCCCGCCGCGCGCTGCGCCTGGTCAACCTCTGCGGCCGCCAGCGCATGCGCGTGCAGCGCCTGGCCAAGCAGGCCCTGCTGGCCGTGCTGCTTCAGGAAACGACTCGGCAGGACGCCCTGCCCGCCCTGCTCGACGACGTCGAAGCCACGCTGCAGGAACTCGAGCGGGCCCCGCTGGGCAGCCCCGCCGCCCGCGAGACGCTGGTGCAGGCGCGCGAGCAGTGGCTGCACCTGCTGCGCGGCCTGCGCCTGGCGCAGGGCAGCGAAGGCCGGCAGGCCCTGGCCGTGGCCAGCGATGCGCTGTTGGCGCTCTTCGACCGCCTGACCGCCGACTACGAGCACAGCCTGCAGCTGATCCTGTCGTGAGACCGGGCAGCCGCGACCACTGATGCGCCGGGCGCATCAGCGAACGCCGATCCAAGGCTGGCGCCAGAAATGTCGAGAGCCGGCCTGCAGCTGCAGGCCGACCCTGCGCGTCACAAATAGCCACATGGCGCAGACGCGCCCAGTAGACACCCGCAGAGGAAGCCCTTAAGCTATTTAAATAACTTCACACAACCAACAAGAAACTTCATCCCACGCAGCGGTGACCATGGCGGTCTGGTTGTACTGG
>DAOLLE010000401.1:0-3697 GCA_035331205.1 Burkholderiaceae bacterium | reverse complement strand
AGTAGATGGCCTCCTGGCCCTCCTTCATGCGCGAGACGTAGTCGGCGAAGGACACGCCCTGAACCTCCCCATCCGCGGCATGGGTGGAGGCGAAGCGCAGCAGCTTGGCCAGACGCTCCTGGTTGGCGTGGTCCTCGCCGACGCCTTCCTTGAGCACCGCGCCGAACTGCTTCCAGAACTCGGCGTACTTGGCCTTGTCGTCGGCGCTTTCACTGTCGGCCAGCGACTCGAGCATGCCCAGCACGCGCTTGGTCGAGCCCTCGCGGATGGCCTTGACGTCGCGGCTTTCCTGCAGCAGCTCGCGGCTGACGTTCAGCGGCAGGTCGGCCGAGTCGATCACGCCCTTGACGAAGCGCAGGTACACCGGCATCAGCGCCTCGGCGTCGTCCATGATGAAGACGCGCTTGACGTAGAGCTTGACGCCGCCGCGCTTGTCGCGGTTCCACAGGTCGAAGGGCGCCTTGGCCGGGATGTAGAGCAGCTGGGTGTACTCGCTGCGGCCCTCGACGCGGTTGTGCGTGTAGGCCAGCGGGGCGGTCTGGTCGTAGGTCAGTTGCTCGTAGAAGGCCTTGTACTCGGCGTCGGTGATGTCGCTCTTGCTGCGCGTCCACAGCGCGGCGGCCTTGTTCACCGTCTCCCACTCGTCCTGGACGACGTACTCGCTCTTCTCGGCGTCCCACTCCTCCTTGCGCATCAGCACCGGCAGGGAGATGTGGTCGGAGTACTTGCCCACCGTCGACTTGATCTTCCAGCGGCTGAGCCACTCGTCCTCGCCCTCGCGCAGGTGCAGGATGACGTCGGTGCCGCGCTGCTCGCGGGTGATGGTCTCGACCTCGAAGTCGCCGGTGCCCTCGCTGCTCCAGCGCACGCCTTCGCCGATGGGGGCGCCGGCACGGCGGCTCTCGACGGTGATGCGGTCGGCCACGATGTAGCCGGAGTAGAAGCCCACGCCGAACTGGCCGATCAGGTTGGCATCCTTGGCGCGGTCCTTGTCCGAGCCTTCCAGCTTGGCCATGAACTCCTTGGTGCCGCTCTTGGCGATGGTGCCGAGGTGGTCGATGGCCTCCTGCGCCGACAGGCCGATGCCGTTATCGCTGATGACGATGCGCCGAGCCTCCTTGTCGAAGCTGACCCGCACCTCCAGGTTCGGCTGGTCCTCGAACAGCGCCGCGTTGTTCAAGGCTTCGAAGCGCAGCTTGTCGCAGGCGTCCGACGCGTTGGAGATCAGCTCGCGCAGGAAGATCTCCTTGTTCGAATACAGCGAGTGGGTTACGAGGTGCAGCAGTTGCTTCACTTCGGCCTGGAACGACAGGGTCTGCTTCTCCATGTTCGGCTTTCTCGGGCGCGCGCGGCGCAGTCAGGGTCGACAAGAAACGATCGGGACACCGATCGGCATCAGGATGGGCGGGAAGTGGGAGCGCGCCAGCGGATTTCAAGGCCCCTGCGCGCATCGCCCGAACAACGCCGCTGCGGGGGCGCTTCTCTTTGTGACAGCCCTCGTCAATTTGCAAGCAAATGCTGACCGTGAACCCTGCACCCGCCGCCGCTGCGATCGCCCTGCCTGGACGCCCGGAGCGGGCCGCCGCCGGCCTGCAGGCCCCCACCTGGGTGATCCTGGACCGCGGCCGACCTCAGAGGGGACGTCGGCCGACCTCAGCGAAGGGCGCCCCCGGGTGGGGATGCCCGTGCCACAATTTGCACGAGGCATGCCCATGGGAGGCATCGTCGCTCGCCCTCCAATCGCAACGGACCCTGAGTCCCGCCCTGCATCGTCGCTGCCGTGGCCTCCGATATCGTCGCTGACGCTCCCCCGAGTACCTTGTCCGGGGTCGCCCGCGTGCTGGTTCACGCCGGCCGGCTCAATCCGCGCATGGCCGAAGAGCTGGCGAAGTCGGCACGCGACCAGCGCCGCAGCTTCGTCTCGGCGGTCGTCGGCGCCCAGGCCCTGACGCCGGCCGAACTGGCTCACACCCTGTCGAGCGCACTGGCCGTGCCGCTGCTGGACCTGGATGCGGTGGACGTGCAGCGCCTGCCGCAAAACCTGGTCGACACGCGCACGCTGTCGCAGTTCCAGGTGCTGGTGCTGGGCAAGCGCGGCAACCGCCTGTTCATCGGCGGGGCCGACCCCACCGACCAGGAAGCGGTCGACCGCATCAAGTTCGCCACCCAGCTGACCCCGGAATGGGTCATCGTCGAATACGACAAGCTGATCAAGATCGTCGACGCCAAGACCGCCACCGCCAGCGAGGCGCTGGAGTCGATCGTCTCGGGCGACTTCGACTTCGACGTCGAGGAGCAGGACCCCAGCGCCAAGGTCGAGGACGAGGTCAGCACCGAGGTGGAAGACGCGCCGGTGGTGCGCTTCCTGCAAAAGATGCTGATCGACGCGATCAACATGCGCGCCTCGGACCTGCACTTCGAGCCCTACGAGAACACCTACCGGGTGCGCTTTCGCATCGACGGCGAGCTGCGCGAGATCACCCAGCCGCCGGTGGCGATCAAGGACAAGCTCGCCTCGCGCATCAAGGTCATCAGCCGCCTGGACATCGCCGAAAAACGCGTGCCCCAGGACGGGCGCATGAAGCTGAAGTTCGGCAACCGCGCGATCGACTTCCGCATCAGCACGCTGCCCACGCTCTTCGGCGAGAAGATCGTGATCCGGATCCTGGACCCGTCGTCGGCCCGCCTGGGCGTCGATGCGCTGGGCTACGAGAAGGACGAGAAGGAGCGCCTGATGCAGGCGATCCGCCGCCCCTACGGGATGATCCTGGTCACCGGCCCGACCGGCTCGGGCAAGACGGTGTCGCTCTACACCTGCCTGAACATCCTGAACCAGCCGGGCGTGAACATCTCGACCGTCGAGGACCCGGCCGAAATCAACCTGCCGGGCATCAACCAGGTCAACGTCAACGACAAGGCGGGGATGAACTTCGCCACCGCGCTGAAGGCCTTCCTGCGCCAGGACCCGGACATCATCATGGTCGGCGAAATCCGCGACCTGGAGACCGCCGACATCGCCATCAAGGCCGCCCAGACCGGCCACCTGGTGCTGTCGACGCTGCACACCAACGACGCGCCGACCACGCTGACTCGGCTGGCCAACATGGGCGTGCCGGCCTTCAACATCGCCTCGAGCATCATCCTGATCTCGGCGCAGCGCCTGGCTCGGCGGCTGTGCGAGAACTGCAAGGTGCCGGCCGACTACCCGCGCGAGGCCCTATTGCGCGCCGGCTTCAAGGCCGAGGACCTGGACGGCAGCTGGAAGCCCTACAAGGCGGTGGGCTGCTCGGCCTGCAGCAACGGCTACCGCGGCCGCGTCGGCCTGTATCAGGTGATGCCGATCACGGAGGCGATCCAGCGCTGCATCCTCGCCGAGGGCACTGCGCTGGACATCGCCCAGCAGGCCCAGCGCGAGGGGGTGCGTGACCTGCGACAGTCCGGCCTCATCAAGGTTCGATCCGGCGTGACGACACTGGAAGAGGTCATCTCGGTCACCAACCTGTGACCCTGGCCCCGCCGCGTCGCATCACCCGTCATCTGGAGAATCCATGGCCACAGCCGCCACATCGAAGAAAGCCCTGAAGGAATTCGTCTTCGAGTGGGAGGGGCGCGACCGCAATGGCAAGGCCGTGCGCGGTGAGCTGCGCGCCGGCGGCGAGGCGATGGTCAGCGCCAGCCTGCGCCGCCAGGGCATCCT
>DAOLLE010000400.1:0-3704 GCA_035331205.1 Burkholderiaceae bacterium | reverse complement strand
GAGTTCGTTGCTTGTTTTTCGATTTGGGCACGAACTCTGCATCCAAACGATGAGGGTCTGCCCCCCGCATCCGGTGGCGCTGCGCGTGGGCGTGAATTGCTGCCGGTGCTTGTTGGGGCGGCGCTTCGGGCGTTGCGCAGCCGCTGTGCGGGGGCGCGAGCCGGGACCAGGTGGGCCCCTGCGGTGGCTCAGTCTTCGAGCTCGAAGTCGCAGTCGCAGCCCGCGCCCGCAGCGATCCAGCGGGCGGCGCGGCGCTGCAGCCAGTCGCCAAGGGGGCGCAGCCAGACGGGTAGTCGCTCGCGCCGAGCGGCCAGTACGCCGCAGCGGTAGCAGGCGGTGGCCTCGTCCCAGACGAGTGCCCGGCAGGCCCCATGTCGGCGGGCGCTGACGAGCCGGCCGATCGGGCAGGGTTCGACGAGGCAGCACAGGCCGCAGCCGTTGCAGGCCGCGCCCCAGGCGGGCTTCGGCGGTGCGGCGGCGTGGATCGCGATCTGGCGGCGTGGCTCGGGCAAGGTCAGTGCCGGCGGTCGCCGCGGAGGTGTCGGCGCCGCGGCGTGGCCAGCGCAAGGAGGGCGAGCAGGCCGGTGCCGATCTCGCTGGGGTCGAGCGCGCCGCCGCCGGAGGCGCTGCTGCTGGATTCTTCGGCCGGCGGCTGCTTGCTGGCGGAGATCGGCGCGGTCGCAGCCTCCCACAGGTACCACTGGCCCGGCGAGGAGTCGGCGGGGTTGTCGCTGGCGTGGTCGGCTTCGGCCAGCGTGCCGGTGGTGAAGACGGCGCTCGAGCTGAGGCTTGCGCCCGCGCTGTCGGTCACGGTGAGGGCCAGGCGGGCCGTGCCGTCGGCCCGGCCTTCGAGGGTGGCGGACGTGCCGCTGGTGGTGAGCCCCGCGACGGCGCTGCCATCCTGCAGTGACCAGCTGTGTGCGGTCAGGCTGCGGCCCGTGGCGGCGCTGGAGCTGTCGGTCAGCGTGACCAGCGTGCTCAGTGCCGCGTGGCTGCTGGATGCCTCGATGCGCACGACGCTGCGTCCGGCGGCCGCTGCCGTGACGGCGGCCCCTGCGTCGAGCATGCCGGCGCCGCAGGTGCGGGTGGTGCAGTAGCACTCCTCCTGCTTGCTGCTGCTCGGTTGGACGCAATAGGGCACGCCGTCCTCGGCGCCGATGTTCGCAAAGGCGCGTGCCGAGGATTTCAGCACTGCGATGGCGGCGTCGGGTGACAAATCCGGGTTGACCGATTTCATCAGCGCCAGGGTGGCGGCCACCATCGGTGCGGCAAAACTGGTACCGAAACCGGCGTCGGCGCCGGTGCCGGTGTATTTGGAGGATTCCGGTACCGTGCTGCCGGTGTTGCTGCTGCTGATGATCGGATACTGGCAGGCGCCGGTGAGGGTGACGCAGTTTCCGGCCGGAGCGCTGACCGTGACTTCCGGGCCCAGGCTGGCATACCCATTCTTGGTACCGATGTGGCGCAAGCCGCTGACCGCCACCACGCCGCTGCAATTGGCCGGTGCATTGACGGCCATACCGTCGTTGCCGGCTGAGGCCACGACGATGACGCCCTTCGCACGAATCGCGTTGATGGCGTCCTGATAGGCTTGGCCGCAGCTGTCGTTCGAACCCAGGCTCATGCTGATGATCTGGGCCGGGTTGGGATTGGTCGGGATGTCGCCGTATTGATCCCCATAGGCAATGCCCGCGGCCCAATACATCCCCGCGATGATGTCCGCATCGTCGCCGCTGCATTTGCCCAGCACCCGAACCGGCAGGACGCGCACATTGCGACCCATCCCGGCGATGCCGATGCCGTTGTTGGCCGACGCGGTGATCAGACCGGTGGTCTGGGTGCCGTGCCAGGAGCTGTCGCTCTGGCCACAACCCAGCAATTTGGCGGGTCCAGAGCTGCTTTCCGCCGCGGTGACCCAGTCGCCCGGGTCGGAAGGGTCGGCATCGCGCCCGTCGCCGTCGTTCGAGATCGTGGTGTCGGCAACGAAGTCGTAGCCCGGCAGCAGCTTGCCCCTCAAGTCGGGGTGCTCCGGTCGCACCCCGGTGTCCAGCACCGCAACGACGACCGCCGCGTTGCCCTGCGACACACTCCAGGCGCTGGCCGCATTGATCCCGGCGACGTACAGGCCGTTGGCTGTGGTGGCCGCCTGCTTGCCGAAGAAATAGGGGTCACTGGGCGCCGCATGGCTGCGCTTGCGGCCGTTGGGCACCGCGTACTCGACCTCGCCGTCGGCGGCGAGCCTGGCGGCCAGGGCCGCGCTGGACAGGCCGCTGGCGTGCAGCACCTGCAGGCGCGGGCCGGCCATCACGCCGTCGCGCAGCGCCAGCCCGGTGCGCGCGCCCAGTGTCACGGCCTGCTTCAGGACGACGCGGTCGGCATCGCGGCCGGCCGACAGGATGGACTTGCTGGTGGACTTGAATTTGACGATCACCTGCGCCTCGTCGGCAGCCGCGGGCAGGGCCGGCCGCGCCCGCGGGCCGCGCTCGGCAGCGAGGCTGGCAAGCGGGTTCGCTGCGCCGGCGAGGAGCGCGACGGTGAGCAGCACCCTGCCCAATCGGGCGCCCAGGACGCGAGGCCATCGGGCGGCGCGGGTCGGTCGATCGGCCCGCTCGGCGGGGCGGTGAGGGGCTTGGGGACGCGGCGCGGTCATGCCGCAAGTGTAGGCAGGCTCGCGTTGCGCCAACATGTGCGCCAACCTGGTTGAGTGCCTGCCGTATTGATCCAGAGTGCTGCGGCCGCAAACAACGACGGGGCCCGAAGGCCCCGCCGCGTCCTGCTCCGCACAGCAGCGGACTGCTTACCTGTCCCGGCGTCGACGGGCGGTCAGGCTCAGCGCGGTCAGTCCGGCCAGCAGCATGGCATAGGTCTCCGGCTCGGGCACGGCCGCCACCGTGCCGGCGCCGAAGGTGGAGGAGTTGCCGAAATAGGTGCCGGCCTGGCCCAGGGTTCCGCCGTAGCGGGATTCCCGATTCGACAGGGCGCCGCCCAGCGTGTTGAACGTGATCGGCGTGGTGCTGTTGTTGGCCGGGCCCTGATTGGTTCCGGCGACGTTGGTGTTGTAGTTCAGGTCGAAGCCGTTGAAGCCGCTGGCCTGCACCGAGTACACATGCCCGGCCGTCAGTTGCACGGGCGTGACGTTCTGGTAAATAAACTGAGTCCCCCCCGCATTGGTCGTTCCGGCGGCAAAGGTCACCGGACTGATCACCGCCGAATAACCGGCGGTCACGTCGTAAAGGCCGACCTGCAGGCTGTTGGTCAGGCCGTTCTTGCCGTCGTCGAATACCCCGACCTGCGTGATCCATACCGCCGAGTTGGCGAGGAAGTCGTTGCCCAGCATGTCGCCGTAGGCCTGATTGCCGGTGGCGCTGCCGTCGTAGACAGGGGTGGCTGCAAATGCGCTGCTGCACATTAGGGCGGCCGATGCCGCCACGGAGGTGAGAAACCTCTTCATGATGAATCCCTCAGAGTCGACTGATGTACTGCTTAGGTCGATGACCGCACAGGGATGGGTGCCGGAAGGCCAAACCATTCCAGCAACCGCCGAAGGGTTTGGGAATCCTGCAAATGCGGGGGCCTCCGCGATTCGGGGGTCGCGGTGGGCGGGTGGCTCTGCGGCCGGTTCGCCTCAGTCCAGCAGCGGCAGCTGACGGGGCTGCGCGGCCACCGGCGCGGCGAGGCGGGCCAGCGCCGCGTGCCCCGTCAGC
>DAOLLE010000399.1:0-3707 GCA_035331205.1 Burkholderiaceae bacterium | reverse complement strand
GACCATGAACGAAATCGCCAACCGATTCAACATCGACGGCGGCCCCGTCGATTTCGAGCCCGGGCAGACCATCCTGCAGGCCGCGCTGGCCGCGGGTGTGTTCATCCCGCACCTCTGCGCCCACCCGGAGTTCACCCCGCACGGCTCGTGCAAGCTCTGCACCGTCACGGTCAACGGCCGCAGCGGGTCTGCCTGCACCATCGCGGCGATGCCCGGCCTGGACGTGCAGTCCGACACGCCGGAGCTCAATTCGCGCCGCCGCGTGCTGCTGCAGATGCTCTTCGTCGAGGGCCACCACTTCTGCCCCGGCTGCGAGAAAAGCGGCAACTGCACCCTGCAGGCGCTGGCCTACGAGATGGAGATGCTGACGCCGCACTTTGCGCACTTCTTCCCCGACCGGCCGGTGGACGCCTCGCACCCCGACGTGCTGCTGGACCTGAACCGCTGCGTGATGTGCGAGCTCTGCGTGCGCGCCAGCCGCGACTTCGATGGCAAGAACGTCTTCTCGCTGGCCGGGCGCGGCATGGCGTCCAAGATCGTCGTCAACTCCCCGACCGGGTTGCTGGGCGACAGCGATCTGGCCGTCACCGACCGCGCCGCCACCATCTGCCCGGTCGGCGCCATCCTGCCCAAGCGGGTGGGCTACAAGGTACCCATCGGCGAGCGGCTGTACGACCCGATCCCGATCAGCGCGCAGGTGGAGCGGCTCTCCGGCGCCGCCCCGGCATCGGACGGCTGCGGCTGCAGCGTTGGCAACGCTGGCGGTTGCGGCGCGGCCGCCAGCCCCGCCGTGGCGCAGAAGGAGGCCTGAACCATGGGTGCCGTCATGACCCCCTCAGTGGCTGCGGCTGCCAAGCCCAAGCTCAAGATCGCCACCACCTCGCTGTCGGGCTGCTTCGGCTGCCACACCTCGCTGTGCGACATCGACGAGCGCATCCTGGAGCTGGCCGAAGTGGCCGAGTTCGACCGCTCGCCGCTCACCGACATCAAGCACTGCTCCGCGCACGTGGACATCGGCCTGATCGAGGGCAGCGTCTGCAACGCCGAGAACGTGCACGTGCTGCGCGAGTTCCGCGCCAGCTGCAAGGTCCTCGTCGCGCTGGGCGCCTGCGCCGTCAACGGCGGCCTGCCCGCCAGCCGCAACGCGCTGGACCTGGCCGACTGCCTGCAGCGCGTCTACTGCGAGCGCGGTGTCGGCACGCAGCAGGTGCCCAACGACCCGGAGCTGCCGCTGCTGCTCGACAAGGTGCGCCCGATCAACGAGGTGGTGCGCATCGACTACTTCATCCCCGGCTGCCCGCCCTCCGGCGACGCCATCTGGAAGTTCGTCACCGACCTGATCGCCGGGCGCATGCCGCGCCTGGAACACGGTCTGCTGCGCTTCGACTGAACGAGAGAGACGAACCATGTTCGATCTGGAAACTGCTGCGAACCCGCAGACGCTGCGCCGCGTCGCGATCGACCCCGTCAGCCGCGTCGAAGGCCACGGCAAGGTCACCCTGCTGCTCGACGACGACAACAAGGTGCACCAGGTGCGCCTGCACATCGTCGAGTTCCGCGGCTTCGAGGTCTTCATCGAAGGCCGGCCGTTCTGGGAGGTGCCCGTCACGGTGCAGCGCCTGTGCGGCATCTGCCCGGTGTCGCACCACATCGCCGCCGTCAAGGCGATGGACATCATCGCCGGCGCCAAGCAGATCCCGCCCACCGCGGAGAAGCTGCGCCGCCTGATGCACTACGGCCAGATCCTGCAAAGCCACGCGCTGCACTTCTTCCACCTCTGCTCGCCGGACCTGCTGCTGGGCTTCGACAGCGACTTCACCAAGCGCCACATCATCACCGTGGCCGAGCAGCACCCCGAGATCGCCAAGCAGGGCATCGGGCTGCGCAAGTTCGGGCAGGAAGTCATCCGCCACACGGCGGGCAAGCGCATCCACGGCACCGGCGCCATTCCCGGCGGCATGAACAAGGCGCTGACGGTGGCCGAGCGCGACGAGCTGCGCCGTGACGTCGACCAGATGATCGCGTGGTCGAAGGGCGCGGTGCAGCTGGTCAAGCAGATGCACCTGACCAAGCCCGAGTTCTACAACCGCTTCGGCGAGTTCGACGCGAACCTGATGGGCCTGGTCGACGAGCGCGGCGCGCTGGACTTCTACCACGGCGGCCTGCGCGCCACCGATGCGGACCGGAACATCCTCTTCGACCACCTCGACTACGCGCGCTACGAGGAGGTGATCGACGAGCAGGCCAAGCCCTGGTCGTACATGAAGTTCCCGCACCTGCGCGCGCTCGGCGAGGAAAAGGGCTGGTACCGCGTCGGCCCGCTGGCGCGGGTGGCGGCGGCCGACTTCCTCTCCACCGAACTGGCCAACCAGGAGCGCACCGAGATGATGGCCGTGGGCGGTGGGCGCCCGCCGCACGGCACCCTGCTCTACCACTGGGCCCGGCTCATCGAGGCGCTGCACAGCGCCGAGCTGATCCGCGACCTGCTGGACGACCCGGAGATCCTCGGCAGCGACCTGCTGGCCGACTTCGGCCCGCGCCAGGAAGGGATGCGCGAAGGCGTCGGCGTGATCGAGGCGCCGCGCGGCACCCTCTTCCACCACTACCGCGTCGGCGAGGACGACCTGGTCAAGTTCTGCAACCTCATCGTCTCGACCACCAACAACAACCAGGCGATGAACGAGGCGATCCGCCACGTGGCGCGCACCTTCTTCGACGGCCGCGAGGTCACCGAAGGGCTGCTCAACCACATCGAGGTGGCCATCCGCGCCTACGACCCCTGCCTGAGCTGCGCCACCCACGCGCTGGGCAAGATGCCGTTGGAGGTCGACCTCGTCGACGCCGACGGTACCCTGGTCAGCCGCCGCCGCCGCAACCTGGAAGGCGTGGCTTGAGCGAGCCTGCTTCGACTGCGGGTGCGACTGCGGGTGCGATTGCGGGCGCGAACGCGGCATCCGCCGCAGCCGCCCGCCCGCGCGTCGTCGTCTTCGGCTGGGGCAACACCAGCCGCGGCGACGACGCCATCGGCCCCCTCCTCCTCGCCGACCTGGAGGCCGCCCAGCTGCCCGGCGTGGAGACGATCGAGGACTTCCAGCTCCAGATCGAGCACGCGCTGGACATGGTCGGCGCGGACCTCGTCCTCTTCCTCGACGCCGGCACCCAAACCGCCGCCCCCTACGTCTTCTACGAGGCGCAACCTGCGGGCATCTTCACCGCCTCCACCCACGCCCTGCTGCCCGAGGCGGTGCTGTCGGTCTACCGCCAGATCCACGGACAGGAACCCCCGCCCGCCTTCGTGCTCTGCGTGCGCGGGGAGCAGTTCGGGCTCGGCGAGCCGATGAGCGAGGTGGCCATCGAGCGGCTGGAGGCGGCGAAGGGGCTGGTGAGGGAGCTGTGCGCGCAGCCGGATGTGGCGCGGTGGCGGGCGCGGGTGATTTAATATCGACCCGTGAAGAAAATCATCGTCCTGGATGTTGCAACCCGTCAGTCCGCCGCGGACGAATTCGTCCGCGCCTGGGAAACCGGCCAGCCGCAACGCGATGCACGCATCAGCTTCGAAACGCCCGAGCTACTTTGGAAAGTTCTCACGGCCAAACGCTGGGCGCTGCTGAAAGCCCTCTGCGGCGCTGGCCCGGTTTCAATTCGGGAGGCTGCACGCCGCGTCGATCGGGACGTGAAGTCGGTGCACGGTGACGTGATCGCACTGC
>DAOLLE010000398.1:0-3708 GCA_035331205.1 Burkholderiaceae bacterium | reverse complement strand
GGGGCAACGACCGCAGGTGCCGCGGGCGCTGCAGCAGGCTCGATCGCGGGCGGCGTCGGCGCAGCAACCGGGGCCGCCGGCGGCTTCGCGGCCACCGGTACAGCGGCCACCGGTACAGCGGGCGGCGGTGCGTCGATCGCGGGTGCGGCAGGCTTGGCGGGCGCGACTTCCGGCATCGCCGACATCGCCCGCGCCAGCTCGGAGCGTGCCGCAGCGGACGGATCGGGCGCCTCGGCCGGGAGCGTCGGCGGCGCCACAACCGGTGGCGCTGCAACCGGCGCTGCAACGACCGGGGCCGCCGCAGCCGTCGGCGTGACGACAGCCGGTGCTTCGGGCGCGGCCTTGGGCGCGGGGCGAACCCAGCGGCCGGCGTGCAGTTCGCCAGCCGCGGTCAGCAGCGCCGCCGGCGTGACGGGTTTCTGGACCCAGACCGCGCCATCCACCGCCTGCGGCTGGACCGACAGGGCGATGCCCGGTCGACCGGTCCGGTCGTGGAAGTTCAGCCAGTGCTGGCGCGACTCGAGGGTGTCGAGGTCGAAAATGGCGGCGTCGGCCGAGTCTTCGGTCACCGGCGCGAAGCTGCTGCGTCCGGTGCTCGTGAAGAAGAACTCCAGCACGGCCTGCGTGCGCGCAGGCAGCGACAGCAGCACCACCTTCAGTCGGGTTTGTTGCTTGGGGGCGTCCACTTGCAAGATGCTCAAGGTCGGTTCGGCGTGGAAGTGGTAGGCGCTCGTCAGGCCCAGGCAGGCGGCAGCGCGCCATGCCTTTGCTGCAGATGCGCACGCATGGCCTGCCGGCCTTCGTTGTCGCGGCTGTGGTGGTAGATGCCCAGCAGCTCGCGTGTGGCGATTTCGTTGGTGGGTTCGTCGAGGACGATTTCCTCGAGCAGCGAGCGCGCACCGGGCAGATCGCCGTGGTCGAGCAGCGAAATCGCCTCGTCGACCCGGGAGGCGCCCATCTGCGCAGCAAGGCGTTCATGGCGCACCGCATGCGCACTGCCGATCACCGCGACGTCGAGCAGTGCACCCGTGCCGGCCGGCAGCAACGCGTTGCGCGCCAGGCCCGTCTCCAGGTGCGCCCGCAGAAAGCGCGCCTCGTCCGGCTCGATGCAGGACTCGGCGATGTCGAGCATCATCTGACGCAGCGACTGCCCCTGCGCGCCGAGCGCGAGAAACAGGTCCAGCAGCGCGCCGAAGGCCTTGCCGTGATGCGGTGCATGGGTGGTGAACATGATGCGGCGCACATGCGCTTCCAGGTCCAGCGGATCGCGCGCCACCAGGATGCTCAGGTGCCGCCAGGCGGTCACAGGATCGAGCCCGTACTCCAGGTCCAGCCGGCCGGTGCGGGCATAGGTGAAGACGGGATCGACCGGCCAGACGGCAATCGAAGGAAAGGCGGCTTCGGACATGCTCGGGGGGCGTTCAGACGAAGGCTGGGAAGGCCGGCAGGGAGCTCATCGGGGCGATCGGCGTGCTCACTGCGGTGTGCCGGGAGGCTTCTGCTTGATCAGATGCCCTTCGATGTGGGCACCCGCCTGCATCTCGAGTGCGCCGTAGTGGACATCACCCAGGATGCGGGCGTTCGGGCGAACGTCCACCAGACCGGTGGCATAGACCGTTCCGCGGATCTCGCCGTAGACGATGACGTGCGAGACGCGCACATCGCCCTGGACGCAACCTCGGTCCCCGATCGTCAGGGTGCCCGCGTCGATGCGCGAGACCGACACATCGCCGTTCACATGGCCGTCGATGCGCAGGCCCCCGGTGAAGATCAGATCGCCGTTGATGCGCGACTCCGCCCCGATCAGGCAGTCGATGCGGTCTTCCAGCGGATCACCGCGCTTCTTCTTGCGTCCGAAAAGCATGCTGTCTCTTGAGTGCTGCGTCGAAGCGGACAAGGCTGAACTGGTTCGGTTCATGCTGACGACTCCTGGCAATCGACGCGTGGTTGGGTGGCAAGGCCCGTAAGGCTGTCCGTGGCACCCGGCTCGTTTTCATGTTAGCCACACCCCCCGCCCGAAGCGGCGGCCTGGGGCCTTGAACCCCTCGAATGCGGGAAGGACTGCCACCAAAAAATCCCGCTTCTCGAAGGATCACCCGACGCGCGGCTTCAGAGCCCCTGGGCGGAGCCGATGCACGTGCCTTCTGGTGCACGAAACGAGCCTGCGCGCGCGACGACGCTGGCCGCTCCTTGCGAGTCGGCCGCCAGCGCCCCCCAACACAGCGCCTGGCCCACGAACTGAGCCATCGGCCCATTCTATCCAGGCAATCCGTCACACTTTCCGCCAGGCTCAGACAATGAGCCCCTGCAGGACAGGGCCCGCAGACGGACTGCCCGACTTTGGAAAAACCGGTAACCTCCGGTGCCGCTCAACGGCCTGGAAGCTTGCCGATCACGCCGTCGACGAGAAAGTCCATCAGCGCGATGTCCTCGTCGCGCATCGTGCCCTGTGCCTGACGGATGCGGCCTTCGTTGTCGACGAGCTTGCCGGAGAAGGGGTGGACGCGCCCCGCGGCAATCGCGCGTTCGACCTCGGTCAACTGGAAGCGCAGCGCCGGCGGCACTTTGTTCGAGAACGGTGCCAGGCGCACGGTGCGCTGGCGCAGCCCGCCCCAGAACGGCTGCGGCGCCCAGTTGCCGGCGATCACCGCGCGAGCCACCGACGTGTAATACGCGCCCCAGTCGTGCACGACGCTGCTGAGCTGGGATTGCGGCGCGATGTGGCGCAGGTCGCTCTGATAGCCCAGCAGGTGCACGCCCTTGTCCTCCGCCAGCTGCGGAATCGCCGTCGAGCCGCAGTGGTAGGTCAGCACATCGACGCCCTGGTTGAGCAGCGTCTGCGCAGCGTCGCGCTCGCGCGCCGGATCGAACCAGGCGTTCAGCCACAGCACCTTCACCTGCGCGTTCGGGCGCGCCGCTCGCAAACCCAGCGTGAAGGCGTTGATGCCCTGCACCACCTCCGGGATCGGAAAGCCGGCCACATAGCCCACCACGCCCGTCTTGCTCATCTTGCCAGCCAGCATGCCGGCGAGGTAACGCCCCTCGTAGAAGCGCCCGTTGTAGGTACCGAAGTTGGGGGCCGACTTGAAGCCGCCGGCGTGCAGGAAGACCACGCCCGGAAAGTCCTGCGCCACCTTCAGTGCGGCCTCCTGATAGCCGAAGCTGGTGGCCACGATCAGGTGATTGCCCCGCGCGGCGAGATCCCGGAAGACGCGCTCGGCATCCGGCCCTTCGTTGACGCTCTCGACGACCGTGGTGTGTACCTTGTCGCCGAGTTCCTTTTCCATCGCGAGGCGCCCCAGGTCGTGCTGATAGCTCCAACCGGCATTGCCCACCGGACTGACATACACGAAGGCCACCCGCAGCGGCAACATGAGGGTGGGACGGGGCTCGGGTGCCTTGGCCGCTGAAGCGGCCGTGCCGCGCGGTGCGGCCGCCCACAGGCCCGTCGGACTCGCGACCAGAGCCGCGGCAGACATCAGCCACTGGCGCCGGAGGTTTTTGTACATGGTGTTCCTCGACATGGTTCCCGCTGAGATTGGAATCGATTGCCGAGGGGGAACGTCCCGGCAATCTGTAGGAATCCGGTTGCAGGTGTGTCCACGCAGATCCTGCGAGAGCGCGACGCCACCATCGGGCATGATGATTTATCGGCCCTAAAAGCCGAAGCCCCCGCCGCGGGGAAGCGGAGGGGGCTTAGGGGGATAG
>DAOLLE010000397.1:0-3724 GCA_035331205.1 Burkholderiaceae bacterium | reverse complement strand
ACCGGCGCGACCGTGCTGGCGCGGGCCTGCGACATCGCCGACGAGGCCGCGGTGCAGGCCGCAGCCACTGCGGTGCGCGCCGCCCTTGGCCCCGTCTGGGGCCTGGTCAACAACGCCGGCCTGCTGCGCCCGGGTGCGCTGGAGGATGTGAGCCTGGCCGACTGGAACCAGGTGCTGGCCATCAACCTGACCGGCGGGCTGCTCTGCGCCCGGGCCTTCGGCGCGGACATGCTGGCCGCCGGGCGCGGCGCGATCGTGCACATCGCCTCCATCTCCGGCCTGCACCCGCAGACCCGCAGCGGCGCCTACAGCCCCAGCAAGGCCGGCGTGCTGCTGCTCAACCGCCAGCTCGCGGCCGAGTGGGGCCCGCGCGGCGTGCGCAGCAACGCGGTCTGCCCCGGAATGATCCGCACCGCGCTGTCCGCCAGGTTCTATGAACAGCCCGGCTTCGAGGCCGCGCGCGCCGCCGTCACCGCCAGCCGCCGCGTCGGCGAGCCGCTGGACATCGCCCAGCCGACGCTCTTCCTGCTCAGCGACCGCGCCGCCTACGTCAACGGCACCGAGCTGGTGGTCGACGGCGGGCTGGACTGCATGTTGATGGACATGGTGCCGCGCCCCGGGTTCAACCAGACCGCCACAGCCGCCTCCCAGGCCTGATCAGGAGCATTGAAGATGGAACGCATCGACACCGACCTGCTGGTCATCGGCTCGGGCTGCGGCGGCCTGTCCACCGCGGTCACCGCCCGCAAGGAGGGGCTGGACGTGATCGTGGCCGAGAAGGAGCCGGTCTTCGGCGGCACCACCGCCTTCTCCGGCGGCGTGCTCTGGATCCCCGGCAACCGCCACGGCCGCGCCCACAACCCGGGCGACACCCGCGAAGCGGCCAAGCAGTACCTACGCAACGAGTGCGGTGCGGGCTTCGACGAGGCGGCGGTGGACACCTTCCTCGACGCAGCGCCGGCCGCGGCGGAGTGGTTCGAGCGTGAGACCGAGGTCAAGTTCGTCCCCACGCTCTACCCTGACTACCACCCGACGGTGCCGGGCGGCGTCGACATCGGCCGCTCGATCCTGGCGGCGCCCTACGACATCCGCGGCCTGGGCGCCGACATGGCCCGGCTGCGCCCACCGCTGCAGACCATCACCTTCATCGGGATGATGTTCAACTCGTCCAACGCGGACCTGAAGCACTTCTTCAACGCCACGAAGTCGCTGACCTCCTTCGTCTACGTCGCCAAGCGGCTGGCCACGCACGTCAAGGAGCTGCTCCGCTACGGCAAAGGCATCCAGGTCACCAGCGGCAACGCGCTGGCCGCGCGGCTGGCCAAGTCGGCGCTGGCCGCGGGCGTGCCGATCTGGACCGAGGCGCCGGCCGTGAAGCTCATCCAGCAGGCCGGCCAGGTGGTCGGCGCGGTGATCCGCCGCGACGGCCAGGAGGTCGAGGTGCGCACCCGCCGCGGCGTGGTGCTGGCCTGCGGCGGCTTTCCGCACGACGCGAAGCGCATCGCCCAGGCCTACCCGCACCTGCGCAGCGGCGGCGAGCACCTCTCGCCGGTGCCCACGGGCAACACCGGCGACGGCATCGCGCTGGCCGAGGGCGTGGGCGGGCAGTTCGACCTGCGCTTTCCCTCCGCCTCGGCCTGGATGCCGGTGTCGCGGGTGGAGAACCGCGACGGCAGCGTGGGCGTCTTCCCCCACCTGCTGGACCGCTACAAGCCCGGCGTGATCGGCGTGCTGCGCAATGGCCAGCGCTTCTGCAACGAGTCGGAGTCGTACCACGACGTCGGCGCGGCGATGGTCGAGGCCTGCCGCGGCCAGCCGGAAACCGCGGCCTGGCTGGTCTGCGACGCCCGCGCGCTGGCCAAGTACGGCCTGGGCTACGTCAAGCCCGCGCCGGTGCCGCACGGCCGTTTCCTGCGCAATGGCTACCTGAAAAAAGGCGCGACGCTGGCCGAGCTGGCCGCGGCCTGCGGCATCGACGCCGCCGGGCTGGAGCGCACGGTGCGCGAGTTCAACGTGCACGCCGCGAAGGGCGAGGACCCGGCCTTCGGCCGCGGGCGCACGAGCTTCAACCGCTACCTGGCCGACCCGGCGAACCAGCCCAACCCCTGCGTGGCGCCGCTGGCCCAGGGGCCGTACTACGCGGTCAAGCTGCTGATGGGCGACCTGGGCACCTTCGATGGCCTGCGCACCACGCCGGTGGGCGAGGTGCTGACCGGCGCCAACGCGCCGATCCCCGGCCTCTACGCGGTGGGCAACGACCGCGCCAGCCTGATGGGCGGCAACTACCCCGGCGCCGGCATCACGCTGGGGCCGAACCTGGTGTTCGGCTGGCTGCTGGGCCGGCACGTGGCGGGTGTGGGTCAGGCGGGCAACCAGGTCGGCTCTGCCACGCAGGAGCAGCGCCATGCCGCTTGAGTTGTCGACGTCGCTGCCCGCCGACCTGCGGCCGATCCACCCGCTGGCGATGAACAGCAAGGCGCTGGTGGACCACCGCATCTACACGATTGCGCTGCGCAAGATGCCGGAGTTCCTGGAGGTCTTCGACCGCCTGGCGATGCCCATCCTGCTGCGCACGCTGGGCGCGCCGCTGGGCTTCTGGGTCAGCCAGGTCGGGCCGCAGAACCAGTTCGTGCACCTCTGGGGCTACGACAGCCTGGCCGATTACGAGCGCCGCTGCCAGGCCCGCGACACGCACCCGGACTTCCCCGCCTACCTGGCGGCCTCCGGCCACCTGATCACCGCGCAGGAGACGCGGCTGATCCGCCGCGTCGAGCTGCCGAGCCTGCGGGCCGTGGCCCAGGGCGATTCCCCAAATTGACAAGAACCAGTTTTCATATTGGAATACTGTTCCACTTGATGCGTGACAAGCGCCCACCGCACTCGACCTGCGGACCGCCGAGAGGAGACCCCGATATGCCCCGCCGCCTGAACCCCGGCCCCCACCGCCGCAACGCCCTGACGGGCCGCCGGCCGGAGTGCGCCCGATGAGCCGTGATCGCACGGCCCTCCGCACGGTCCTGGTCACCGGCGCGGCCGACGGCATCGGCTGGGCCACCGCGCAGCGCTTCGCCGCGGGCGGTGACCGGGTGGTGATCCTCGACCTGCGCGCCGAGCTGGCCGCGCAGCGCGCCGCCGAACTGCCGCCCGTGGCCGCAGGGCCCCACCTCGGCCTGGGCTGCGACGTGACGCAGGAGGCCTCGGTGCAGGCCGCGGTGGCGCAGGTGCTGGAGCGCACCGGCCGCATCGACGTGCTGGTCAACAACGCCGGCATCGGCGACCAGCCCGGCGCCACGGTGGACCAGGGCGTCGAGGCCTTCGACCGCGTGCTGGGCGTGCACCTGCGCGGCAGCTTCCTGATGAGCCGCGAGTGCGGGCGGGTGATGCTGGATCAAGCGCAGGGGGGCGCCATCGTCAACCTGGCGTCGATCGTCTCCAGCGCCGGCATCCCGGGCCGCAACGCCTACGGCGCCGCCAAGGCCGGCATCGTCGGCATGACCAAGGCGATGGCCGTCGAGTGGGGCCTGCGCGGCATCCGCGTCAACGCGGTGGCGCCCGGCTACGTGCGCACCGCGCTGGTCGAGAAGCTGCAGGCCCAGGGCTCGCTGAACAGCGACGCCATCCACGCCCGCACGCCGATGGGCCGCATGGGCACGCCGGCCGAGATCGCCGAGGCGATCGCCTTCCTGGCCTCTGCGCAGGCCAGCTTCATCACCGGCGCGGTGCT
>DAOLLE010000396.1:0-3740 GCA_035331205.1 Burkholderiaceae bacterium | reverse complement strand
CACGAGATCAACAAGCTCAGCAAGCGCCTGCACCGCCAGGTGGGCGAGGCGATCACCGATTTCAACATGATCGAGGAGGGCGACCGCGTCATGGTCTGCCTTTCCGGCGGCAAGGACAGCTACGGCCTGCTCGACATCCTGATCGGCCTGCAGCAGCGCGCACCGATCTCGTTCTCGATCGTCGCGGTCAACCTCGACCAGAAGCAGCCGGGCTTCCCGGCGCACATCCTGCCCGAGTACCTGCAAAGCCGCGGCGTCGAGTTCCACATCGAGAACCAGGACACTTACAGCATCGTCAAGCGCCTGATCCCCGAGGGCAACACGATGTGCAGCCTGTGCTCGCGCCTGCGCCGGGGCATCCTGTACCGGGTGGCCGACGAGCTCAAGGCCACCAAGATCGCGCTGGGCCACCACCGCGACGACTTCCTGGGCACCGTCTTCCTGAACATGTTCTTCGGCGGCCGGCTCAAGGGCATGCCGCCCAAGCTGGTCAGCGACGACGGCCGTCACACCGTGATCCGCCCGCTGGCCTACGTGGCCGAGAAGGACCTGGAGCGCTGGGCCGAGCACCGCCAGTTCCCGATCATCCCCTGCAGCCTCTGCGGCAGCCAGGAGAACCTGCAGCGCGTGCAGATGAAGCAGATGCTGCGCGACTGGGACCAGAAGTTCCCGGGCCGCATCGACAACATGCACCGCGCCTTCGCCCACGTGGTGCCCTCGCACCTGATGGACCGGAACCTCTACCCCTTTACGACGATCCGACCCACCGGGGTGGCCGACCCGGCGGGTGACCACGCCTTCGACGAGGACGACGACGCGTCCTGCGCCACGCCCAGCGGCGCGCAGGACGTCGATCTGCCCGCCGAGGCGCCGATCGCCTTCATGCCCCGCCGCTGACCGAAGCCGAGGCCAGGGTCATCGGCCGCACCCCCCGCCATTCCGGATCCAGGAGCCCCGATGAACGACACCCCGATGCCGAACCAACCCATCGACCCACGCCGCCGTCGGCTGGGTGCTGCGCTGCTGGGCGGCGCCGCACTGGGCGCGCTCGCGGCGGTCGGCGGCCTGGCTGGCTGCGCGTCGATGAACCAGATCACCGTCGACGTCGCCAGCTTCGGCCAATGGCCGGCCGGTCGCGCGCCGGGGGCCTATGCGATCGAGCGGATGCTGTCGCAGCAGCAGGGCAGCGTCGAGCAGCTGCGGCTGGAAGCCGCAGCACGCGGCGCGCTGGAGCGCGCGGGCTTCCAACCGGCTCCCAGCGCCGCCACGGCCGATGTGCTGGTGCAGGTCGGCTCGCGCGAGGGTCGGCTGGTCGACCCCTGGTCGGACTTCAACTGGGGCTGGCGCATCGGCGGCTGGCGGGGCTTCGGCCCGCCTGGGCCGCGCTTCGGCAGCGGCTTGGGCTGGTCCGTCGGCGGGCGCTGGCCGTCGGACATGTCGCGCGACTACCGCGAGGTGGCGCTGCAGCTGCTCGACCGCGCGACGCGCCAGCCGCTGATCGAGGCGCATGTGCGCTTCGAGGCGCGCATCGTCGACGACAGCGTGCTGCCCGCGCTCTATGAAGCGGCGCTTCAGGGCTTCCCGAACCTGCCCGCCGGCGAGCGGCGGGTCACCGTGTCGCTGAACCCCGGGCGCAGCACCGCGCCCGCAACGCCCGCATCCGCCGCATCGAAATAACCGCGCGAGCACCCGCACGGCCCGACCCGGCCTCGGATCGGGCGCCGGGAATCAGGGCGGCAGGAAGCTGCGCAGGTCCTGGGCCCAGTCGTGCAGCCGCTCCACCGCGTGGCGGCGCTGCTCGGGCGTCATGCGGTTGTGCAGCTCGGCGGCGAACTGGCACTGGTAGCGGTACAGCTGGTCGCGCAGCTGGCGCTGGAGCTCATCGCTGGCCTGCGCCAGGTGCAGCAGGCTGCTGCGGGCCAGCTCCTGGCGCTGCTCGGGGCTGAGGTTGCGCTGGCCCAGGCGCTGCAGCACCGCCAGCGCCTCGCGCTGGTCGGCCAGCCGCTCGGCGTAGGCCCGCTCCGGGTCCCAGGGCGCCTGGCGCATCGCCTGGGCGACGAAATTGCGCTGGGAGCGGTCGAGCCGGCCGTAGAGCAGCTCGGCCCGGTCGAGCACGCGCTTGACCATCGCCACCTCGCGCTCCTTCAGGTCGCCTTGGACGTGCTCGTCGCGCCAGGTCTCGTTGACTTTGGCGAAGCGCGACTCGACCTGGCGCAGGTTCTGCGGCCCCAGCATCGCCGCCACGTCGGCCACGGCCGGTGCGAACTGGGTCAGGTACAGGTCGCGCTTGCGCTCGTAGACCTTGACCCACTGGCAGATCTGCGCGCCGGTGACCTCGCGCTCGGCCTCGCGGGCGAGCTGGTCGAGCAGCGCGGCGTCCTCGGCCAGCTGCTCGCGCCGGTGCCAGGCGAACCACTGGTCCACGGCGGCCCGGGCACGGGGCTTTTGTTCATCGACGAAGTCGGCGTAACGGTCCAGCCACCAGTAGGCCAACGTCGGCCCCTGGCCGTAGGCCAGCTTGAGGTTGCTGCAGCCGGCCAGCAGCAGCGCGACGAGCAACATCGCACAGGCAATGGCACAGCGGCTGAGCGACGTCAGGGTCCCGACTCGGCCGGGTTCGATAATTGCGACTTTCATCATCATCTGCTCGCACTGCAAGGAATCGCGCATGAGCCTCGACGTCGTGATCATGGCCGCCGGAAAAGGGACCCGGATGAAGTCGGCCCGCCCGAAGGTGCTGCACACCCTGGCCGGACGGCCCCTATTGCAGCACGTTCTGGAGATGAGCGCCGGCCTGGGTGCCGAGCGGCTGATCACGATCACGGGCCACGGCGCCGAACTGGTCGAGACCGAGATGCGCGCCGCCCTGCCCGCCGCGCCGCTGGCCTTCGTGCGCCAGGAGCCGCAGCTGGGCACCGGCCACGCGGTGCAGCAAGCCGTGCCCGAGCTGGCTGAAGCGGGGACCACGCTGATCCTCAACGGCGACGTGCCGCTGGTGCGCCCGCAGACTGCGCGCGCGCTGATCGAGGCCTGCGGCGGCGAGAAGCTGGTGCTGCTGACCGTGGTGCTGGACGACCCGACCGGCTACGGGCGCATCGTGCGTGGCGGCGTGCAGGGCGACCGCGTGCTGGCCATCGTCGAGCACAAGGACGCCACGCCCGAGCAGCGCGCGATCAACGAGGGCTACACCGGCATGATGGCCGCGCCCACCGCCCACCTGAAGCGCTGGCTGGCCGCCCTGAAGAACGACAACGCCCAGAAGGAGTACTACCTGACCGACATCGTCGCGATGGCCGAGGCCGAGGGCGTGCCGGTGGTGGCCACCATCGCGTCGGGCGAGACCGAGGTGCTGGGCGTCAACAGCCCCGTGCAGCTGGCCGACCTGGAGCGCCGCTACCAGCGCCAGCGCGCCGACGAGCTGCTGGAAGCCGGCGTGCGCCTGCGCGACCCCGCCCGCTTCGACCTGCGCGGCGAGCTGGTCTGCGGCCGCGACGTCGAGATCGACGTCAACTGCGTCTTCGAGGGCCGCGTCGAACTGGGCGACGAGGTGCGCATCGGCGCCAACTGCGTGCTGCGCAACGCAAAGATCGCCGCCGGCGCGGTGATCCACCCCTTCACGCACATGGACGGCGAGGCCGCGGGCATCGAGGTCGGCGAAGGCGCGCTGATCGGCCCCTTCGCCCGCCTGCGCCCGGGCGCGAAGCTGGGCGCCGAGGTCCACATCGGCAACTTCGTCGAGG
>DAOLLE010000395.1:0-3746 GCA_035331205.1 Burkholderiaceae bacterium | reverse complement strand
TGAAGATGTGCGCCAAGGCGCGGCTGGTCGAGCTGATGCACGACTTCGTGCTCTTCGACGGCGGCGTGAAGAAGCTGCCGCGCGTGCACCAGTACTTCGGCATCAAGGCGGCGCAGGAGCGCGTCAGCGCCAGCACGGGCGGCCGGGGCGGCATCCTCTGGCACACGCAGGGCAGCGGCAAGAGCATCGTGATGGTGCTGCTGGCCAGGTGGATCCTGGAGAACCGGCCCCACGCGCGCGTGGTGATCGTCACCGACCGCGATGAACTGGACAAGCAGATCGAGGGCGTGTTCACCGAAGCCGGCGAACCCATCAAGCGCACCAGCAGCGGCCAGGACCTGATGAACCAGCTCGGCCAGGCCAAGCCGCGGCTGCTGTGCTCGCTGATCCACAAGTTCGGCCGTCAGGGGGTGGATGACTTCGACGCCTTCATCAAGGAGCTGGCCGCGCGGCCCAGCCCCACCGTGGGCGAAGTGTTCGTCTTCGTCGACGAGTGCCACCGCACGCAGAGCGGCAAGCTGCACAGGACGATGAAGGCGCTGATGCCCGGCGCGGCGTTCATCGGCTTCACCGGCACGCCGTTGCTGAAGCAGGACGCGCAGACCAGCCGCGAGGTCTTTGGCGATTACATCCACACCTACAAGTTCAGCGAGGGCGTGGAAGACGGCGTGGTGCTCGACCTGGTGTACGAGGCGCGCGACATCGAGCAGAGCCTGGGCTCGCAGGCCAAGATCGACCAGTGGTTCGACGCCAAGACCACGGGCTTGAATTCCTGGCAGAAGGCCGCGCTGCGCGAGCAGTGGGGCACGATGCAGAACGTGCTGAGCTCGCGCTCGCGCATGGAGCGCGTGGTCGAGGACATCGTGTTCGACTTCGGCGTGAAGCCGCGCCTTTCGAGCCAGCGCGGCAACGCCATCCTCGTGGCGTCGAGCATCTACGAGGCGTGCAAGTACTTCGAGCTGTTCCAGAAGACCGCGTTCAAGGGCCAATGCGCGGTGGTCACCTCGTACAACCCGCTCGCCAGGGACGTGACGCTGGAGGAGACCGGCGCCAACACGCAGACCGACAAGCAGTTCCTCTACGACACCTACACCGCGCTGCTGAAGGGCGTGGACGCGCAGCCTGGCAAGTCCAGGACCGAGACCTACGAGGACCACGCCAAGAAGCTCTTCAAGGAGCAGCCGGCCAACATGAAGCTGCTGGTGGTGGTGGACAAGCTGCTGACGGGCTTCGACGCGCCAGGCTGCACCTACCTCTACATCGACAAGAGCATGCAGGACCACGGCCTGTTCCAGGCCATCTGCCGCGTGAACCGGCTCGACGGCGACGACAAGTCCGTGGGCTACATCGTCGACTACAAGGACCTGTTCAGGAAGCTGGTCAACGACAAGGGAACTGGGGCACTACAGGTCTATACGTCGGATCTGGACCACAGTGCGCCCGGCGTCAGCCCCGATGTGCTGCTGCAGGACCGGCTGACCAAGGGCCGCGAGCGGCTGGACAACGCGCTCGAAGCCCTGGCACTGATCTGCGAACCGGTGCAGCCGCCCAAGGGAGAGCTGGAGTACATCCACTACTTCTGCGGCAACGTCGAGATCGCCGCCGACCTGGCCGAGCACGAGCCGCAGCGGGTGGCGCTGTACACCGCAACGGTGTCGCTGGTGAGGGCCTACGCGGCGATCGCCGATGACCTGGAGGCGGCGAAGTACAGCGCCGAGGACATCGCCCGCATCAAGCAGGACGTGCAGCGCACCCTGGCCCTGCGCGAGATCATCCGCAAGGCCAGCGGCGAGACGATCGACCTCAAGGCCTATGAGGCCGACATGCGCCACCTGATCGATACCTACATCGAGGCCGACGAGCCGCGGCGGATCTCGGCATTCGGCGACATGCCGCTGCTGGAGCTGATCGTCAAGGCAGGCATCGCCAGCGCGGTGGACAGCCTGCCCAATGGCATCAAGGCCAACAAGGACGCCGTGGCCGAGACGATCGCCAACAACGTGCGCAGCCGCATCCTGCAGGAGCACCTGAACAACCCGGCCTACTATGACCGGATGTCGAAGTTGCTGGCAGAGATCCTGGCCGACCTGCGGGCCAGGCGCGTGGATTACGAGGCGTACCTGAAGCGCCTGGCCGATCTGGCCAGGCGCGTGCTGCTCGGCCAGGCGCCCGACACCCCCGAGGTCCTGAGAACCCGGCCGTGGCTGCGCGCGCTGTACGACAATCTCGTCGCAACGGCCAGCACGACCGTGGCGCTTGCCGTCCATCAGCCCCTACCCGAGGCATTGGGCGCCCCGGACAACCCGACGCTGACACTCGCGCTGGCCATCGACGAGACCGTGCGACGGGTGCGGCCCGACGACTGGCGTGGACACCAGGCGAAGGAAAACGAAATCAAGCGCGCCCTGCTGCCCTTGCTGCGCAACGACCCTCAGGAGGTCGAGCGCCTCTTCCTGATCATCAAGGCGCAGCGGGAGTACTGATGGTCACGCAGATCGAGCTCGGTGATGTCGTTCTGGAGGTGCTCAAGAAGGACATCCGGAACATTCACCTGAGCGTCTACCCGCCGACCGGCCGCGTGCGGCTGGTCGTCCCCGAACGGATGAAACTCGACACGATCCGGTTGTTCGCGATCTCCAAGCTCGCCTGGATCAGGCAGCAGCAGAAGAAGCTGCGCGAGCAGGAACGGGAGAGCCGGCGCGAGTTCATCGACCGTGAAAGTCACCACGTCTGGGGCCGGCGGGTGCTGATGAAGCTGGTCGAGGCGGATGAGCCAGCAACTGTGCAGCTACGTCACTCCACGCTGCTGCTGACCGTTCGCCCTGGCACCGACGAAGCGGGCAGAAAAGCGATCGTGGCGAACTGGTATCGCCAGATCCTGAAGGCCGAGGTGGCGCCTCTGATCGCGGCGTGGGGACCACGGCTGGAGGTCGAGGTGAGCGGGTTCTACGTGCAGCAGATGAAGACCAAGTGGGGTAGCTGCAATCCGTCGGCCTGCACGATCCGCTTGAACACGGAGCTGGCGAAGAAGCCGAAGGAGTGCCTCGAGTATGTGGTCGTGCACGAAATGCTTCATCTCCTTGAGCCGACGCACAGCGATCGCTTCATGGCATTGCTTGGACTGCACTACCCGACCTGGCGGGAGTCGCGGGCAATGTTGAACGAGTTGCCGCTGGCAGACTGGCCAGGTGTTTCCCCAACCGAGCTCGACCAACCGACGGGATAGATCGTGGCTTCGCACGATCCGTCGTTATTCGTTACCATGAAAGTCGCGTCAGCGACTCGCGAACCTCCCCCTCACTCGCGAGGGAGAAGTTGGGGGGAGAGGGAAACGGTCATGACTTTCATGATCGGGGTGCCTGGAAAAGTCATGGCCGTTAGGAGAGGCTGAACTTGTCGGATCAATGCGACCGAAATCACCCATCGCCGGGGCAAGCCGCAGGCAGCGCGTCAAGCGTTACAGCGTAGCGACCGGGTGGTGACCAAGGGAGCCCAATCTTTCTGGCGGTTGCCAGATCGCGAGGAGGCAGGCAACACACAGCGCAGAGAGTTCACCGCCGAAACCAGGCCGAGCGCATGGTTCTTTTCTGGGTGCGTTGGGTGGCCAGGAACCCCGTTTGATTACGGCAAATGTAACCCCGGCGTAACCCCAACAAAAAAGCCCCAGCTTCCGACCGAGGCTAACTCTTTGTTTATTTGGTGGTGATGGGTGGAATTGAACCACCGACCTATGGGTTATGAATCCA
>DAOLLE010000394.1:0-3777 GCA_035331205.1 Burkholderiaceae bacterium | reverse complement strand
CCTTGCCGAACTGCTTTTCGATCTGGGCCAGCGCGGCCTGAAGGGCCTTGGCCTTCTCGCTGTTGAGGGCGGTCTTGGGGGTGGCTTCCATCGGGGTGCTCCTGGGGTTTCGTCGCATTATCTCAAAAACTGGATGTTTGTACAGTAGTTTGGCCGCCCGGGGCCTTGCGGCAGAGTGACTAGGGTTTGCTGCATGGCAACAATCCCGATGTCCTGGGCGGTATGGGCTTCCTAGAATATGTGAGGTGAGCGGAACGCCTGCGACTGGCGCAGCGACGGTCCGCCGAGGAGACCTCAGTCATGCGGATTCTGATCGCGGAAGATGATCAAGTGCTGGCCAATGGCCTGTTGCGCAGCTTGCGCGCCGCAGGCTATGCCGTGGACCACGTGGCCAGCGGCTCGGAGGCCGATGCGGCGTTGGCGGCGCACGAGTTCGATCTGCTGATCCTTGACCTGGGCCTGCCGAAGATGCACGGCCTGGAGGTGCTCAAGCGGCTGCGCGCGCGCGGCACGTCGGTGCCGGTGCTGATCCTGACGGCAGCCGACTCGATCGAGCAGCGGGTCAAGGGGCTGGACCTCGGGGCCGACGACTACATGGCCAAGCCCTTCTCGCTGCAGGAGCTGGAGGCGCGCGTGCGCGCGTTGACCCGGCGCGGACTGGGCTCGGCCTCGGCGCTGATCAAGCACGGCCCGCTGACCTTCGATGCCACCGGCCGGGTTGCCTACATCAACGAGCAGATGCTGGACTTGTCCGCGCGCGAGCTCAGCCTGCTGGAGGTGCTGCTGCAGCGCGCCGGCCGGCTGGTGAGCAAGGATCAGCTGGTCGAGCGGCTGTGCGAGTGGGGCGAAGAGGTCAGCAACAACGCGATCGAGGTGTACATCCACCGCCTGCGCAAGAAGATCGAGCAGGGGCCGATCCGCATCGCGACGGTGCGCGGGCTGGGCTACTGCCTGGAACGCATCGCCGCGTGACGCCGGTCGATCGGGCGTGAGGGCGGTGGTTTGAGCGCCGGCACGGGGGGCGAGGGGAACGCTCGACGATCGGGCTCGGGGCGGCGGCGCGAGCAGCGCTCGCTGTTCGGCGAGATCCTCGACTGGATGCTGGCGCCGCTGCTGCTGATGTGGCCGATGAGCCTGGCGCTGACCTGGCTGGCGGCGCAGGGCATTGCGGCGCGGCCTTACGACCGCGCGCTGATCGAGTCGGTGCGCTCGCTGGGCCAGCGCATCGCGCCGCGCGGCGAGGCGCTCAAGCTCGACCTGCCACAGGAGATCGCCCGCATGCTGCGCGCCGACGAGGCCGACAGCGTCTACTTCCAGGTGCTGGACACGCGTGGCGTGCTGGTGGGGGGCGACCGCGAGTTGCCGGCCCCGCCCGAGGGCGATGTCGTCGTACCCGGTGAGCTGAAGGTGCGCGACGACGAGCTGGCTGGCGAAAGCGTGCGGGTGGCCTACCAGTGGGTGCAGGTGGGCATCGAGGACCGCCCGGCGCTGGTGCAGGTGGCCGAGACGCTGAACAAGCGCTCGCGCCTGGCCACCGAGATCATCAAGGGCGTGATCCTGCCGCAGTTCGTGATCCTGCCGATCGCGGTGCTGCTGGTGTGGATGGCGCTGGTGCGCGGCCTGTCGCCACTCAATGCGCTGCAGCAGCGCATCCGCCGGCGTCAGAGCGACGACCTGTCGCCGATCGATGAGCGCGAGGTGCCCGAGGAGGTCTCGCCGCTGGTGCAGGCGATCAACGACCTGCTGGAGCGCCAGCGCAGCACGATGACGACGCAAAAGCGCTTCCTGGCCGACGCGGCGCACCAGCTCAAGACGCCGCTGGCGGGACTGCGCATGCAGGCCGAGCTGGCGGTGCGCGAGCTGGCGGCGGGGCAGAACGACCCGCGCGCGATCCGCGCCTCGCTCGACCAGATGGCCAATGCCTCGCAGCGTGCGGCGCACATGGTCAATCAGCTGCTGTCGATGGCGCGCACCGAGGCGCGCGCGGGCATGGTGCTGCGCGACGTGATCGACCTCGACCAGCTGGCCACCGAGGTGGTGCGCGACTTCGTGCCGCGGGCGCTGGAGAAGGGCATCGACCTGGGTTACGAAGGGCCGTCGGAGACGCTGCCGTCCGAGCGCACCGTGGCCGCCGATGCCCGCGTGCTCGGCCACGCGGTGATGCTGCGCGAGCTGATCGTCAACCTGGTCGACAACGCGCTGCAGTACACCCCGGCGCGCGGCACGGTCACGGTGCGGGTGATGCCCGACCCCTACGGCCAGGTGGTCGCATTGCAGGTCGAGGACTCCGGCCCGGGCATCCCGATGGCCGAGCGAGACCTGGTGTTCCAGCCCTTTTACCGGGCGCTGGGCACGAAGGTGGACGGCTCTGGCCTGGGCCTGGCGATCGTTGCCGAGGCGGCGCAGCAGCATGGCACAGCGGTGGAGCTCGAGGATGCGCGCAGCCCCGGCCAGATCCCGCCCGGCGAGGGGCCGGGGGCGCGCTTCACGCTGCGCCTGCAGCACGCGCCGATCGAGCCACCGCCAGCAGCGCCGACCCCGCCGGCGCAGCCGATCTCGCCGCTGCCGTTGAATTGACGGCCCGCCGGGGCCGCTGGGCGACTCGTTCGCCCGCGGCGGCTCAGCTCGGCATCAGGCGGTGCGCGCGGGCGATGGACATCAGAATGCCCAGCGACAGGCCGAGCATCACCATCGCGGTGCCGCCGTAGCTGACGAAGGGCAGGGGCACGCCCACCACCGGCAGGATGCCGCTGACCATGCCCATGTTGACCATCGCGTAGGTGAAGAAGCTCAGCGTCACCGCGCCGGCCAGCAGGCGGGAGAAGACCGTCGGCGCCTCGAAGGAAATCGCCAGCCCGCGCAGGATCAGGAAGGCAAAGCCCACCACCAGGACCAGGAAGCCGATCAGGCCGAATTCCTCGGCGTAGGCCGCGAAGATGAAGTCGGTGGTGCGCTCCGGGATGAACTCCAGGTGGGTCTGGGTGCCCTTCATGAAGCCCTTGCCCCAGACGCCGCCCGAGCCGATCGCGATCATCCCCTGGATGATGTGGAAGCCCTTGCCCAGCGGGTCCTTGCTCGGGTCGAGCAGGGTGCAGATGCGGTTCTTCTGGTACTCGTGCAGCACTTTCCAGTCGACGCCGGGCTGGCAGATCCGGTCCTCGCTGAGCACCAGCGCGACCACCGCGATGGCGCCAATGAGCGCCACCGGCACGATCAGCCGCCAGGACAGCCCGGCAAAGAAGATCACGAAGAAACCCGCCGACAGCACCAGGATCGCGGTGCCCAGGTCGGGCTGCTTGGCGATCAGCAGCGCCGGGGCCAGCAGCAGGGCGGCCGCGCCGACGAAGTCGCGGGCGCGCAATGCCGCCTCGCGCCGCTGGAACCACCAGGCCAGCATCAACGGGGTGGCAATCTTGAGGATCTCGCTGGGCTGGATCACCAGGCCGACGTTGAGCCAGCGCGTCGCGCCCTTGCGGGTGATGCCGAACAGCGCGGTGGCCACCAGCAGCAGCATGCCCAGCGAGTACAGCGGTACCGCGAAACCCATCAGCCGCTGCGGTGGCACCTGGGCAACGGCGAAGAGGATCAGCCCGGCCAGCAGCATGTTGCGGGCGTGGTCGACGAAGCGGGTGCCGTGGTCGTAGCCGGCCGAGTACATCGCCAGCAGGCCACAGCCGGCCAGCAGCGCCACCGCCAGCATCAGCGGCAGGTCGAAGCCGGCGAACAGGGGTTGCAGGCGCTGGCGCAGGATGCATTAATCAAAAACGGAGGTCATGG
>DAOLLE010000393.1:0-3787 GCA_035331205.1 Burkholderiaceae bacterium | reverse complement strand
CGCTGGCCGCCTGGGCGCCCGCCCAGGCGCGCGCACCGCCAGCGGCCGCCTGATCGAAGCGCCGCGCCACGCGGCTCACTGACGCGCCTTCAACTGCGCCCCCTTTGATCCGGCCCCAGACCGCCGCACCGCGCCGGTCCGCCCTGACTCGTCCCGAACCCACCATGTCCGCACATTCCACCGCGGCGCTCCGTCGCCGCGCCCGTTCCGTCACCACGCCCCACACCACCACGCCCTTCAAAGCACACCCGCTCGCCCAGGCGCTGGCCGCCACCCTCGCCCTGATGGCGGGCGCGGCCGGCGCGCAAACCACCCCCGCATCGACGCCCGCGTCGACCTCCACATCCGCCCTCGCCGGCAGTGACGCCACCACTTTCGAGATCGGCCGCGTCGTCATCGCCGGGCGCTCCGGCCCGCTGAGCGCGCGCCAGCTGCTGACCTCGGTGGACGTGGTGTCCGGCGAGCTGCTGCAGGGCGACGCACTGCGCAACACCTGGGAGGTCTTCCGCCGCGTGCCGGGCGTGCAGCTCACCGAGTTCAACCAGGGCACCACCTCCGGCAAGGTGTCGCTGCGCGGCTTCAACGGTGAGGGCGAGGTCAACGCCGTCAAGCTTCTGATCGACGGCATCCCGTCCAATAGCAACGACGGCAACATGCCCTACCTGGACCTGATCGCGCCGCTGGACATCGCGACAATCACCACCGTGCGGGGCACCAACGACGCCCGCTTCGGCCTGCACAACATCGCCGGCAACATCGACATCGCCACGCGCACCGGCGGCAACGACGGCGACGCCCGCCTCGGGGTCGGCTCCTGGGGGCTGGTCGATGCTCAGGTGGTCAAAGGCATCGACAGCGGCGACTGGTCACAGAACTACAGCCTCGCCGCGCGCCGCGCCGACGGCTGGCGCGACCACGCCGAGTCGAAGAAGGTCAGCCTCGCGGGCAAATGGTTCTACCAGGGCAGCGCCGACTGGCGCGTCGGCCTGAGTGCCCGCCACCACCAGCAGGACGCCGACGAGCCGGGCTACCTGACCTATGCCGCCTCGCGCGCCGATCCCTCGCAGTCGGCCTCGTACTCGGCCTTCGACGGCGGCGAACGGCGCATCGACCAGGTCGGCTTGCACGCGGACCTGCGCCTGACCGACACGCTGACGCTGCAGGGCAAGGTCTACGTCAATCGCTTCTTTGACGACCGCTTCGTGCGCTTCTCCGAGACCACGTCTCAGCAGGAACGCCTGACCGACGAGACGCACCGCGGCGCGCGCCTGAGCAGCAGCTGGCGCCCGGCGGTCAGCGGGCTGGCCAGCCTGGCGATCGAAGGTGGCCTCGACAGCGAACAGCAGCACAACATCAGCCAGCGTTACACCACCACCGCGCGCACCCGGGTCAGCGAGACGCGCAGCCAGGAATGGGACTTCGACACCGTCGGCGGCTTCGTGCAAGCGGTGATCGAGCCGGTGAAGAGCCTCAAGCTGGTGCCGGGCTGGCGTGTCGACCAGATCAGCGGCAGCTTCACCAACTACCGTGTGCCGGCCACCTACGCGATCAACGATTACGGCAGCATCCGCCAGCCCAAGATCAGCGCGGTGTGGTCCCCGCTGGCCGGGCAGTCCCTCTACGCCAACTGGGGGCGCAGCTTCCAGGTCGGCGTGGGCGCGGCCAGCTACAAGGTGCCTCCGCGCAGCAGCGACCTGGCACCCTCGATCAACGACGGCTGGGAAACCGGCTGGAAGTTCCAGGACCTCGTCAGCGCCATCGGCCTGAGCGGGCGCCTGGCGCTGTGGCAGCAAAAGGCCAGCAACGAGGTGATGCGCCGCCTGAACGACCCGAGTGGCGACTCCGACAACATCGGCGCCACGCGCCGCCGCGGCGTCGACCTGCAGCTGCGCGCGCGCGCCAGCACCGAGGTGCAGACCTGGCTGGCCTACGGCGTGCAAAAGGCGGTGATCGTCACCCCGGACCCCGCCGCCCCCGACACCCAGGGCAACGAGGTGGACCACGTGCCGCGCCGGCTCTACTCCGCCGGCATCGACTGGCAGAGCCTGCCCACGCTGCGCCTGAGCGCCTCGCTGCAGGGCCAGGGCGACTACGAGCTGACCCGCAGCAATGACCACGGCCGCTGGGGCGGCTACACGCTGCTGAACCTGGGCGCCAGCTGGCAGCCCTCGCCGAGCTGGGAGGTCAGCGCCGAGATCAAAAACGTCACCAACCGCTACAACGAGTACGTCTGGTGGGAAACCAACAGCAGCCTGGCCGCCGGCGGGCAGACGCTGCACTCGCCGGGCGCGCCGCGCTCGCTGGGGCTGGCACTGCGCGTGCACCTGTGAGCCTGGCCCACCCGACGCGTCCACAACTGCGTCAGCGCCTGCGCGAGCGCTGGCGGCTCGTCCACCTCTGGCTGGGCTGGGGGCTGGGCGCGCTGTTCGCGCTCTTCGGCCTGAGCGGCAGCCTGCTGGTGGTCTATCCGGAGCTGGACGCGCTGATGAACCCGGCGCTGATCTGGCGGCCCGAGCAGGGCTGCATCCGGCAGTGGGAGCCCGTGCTGCAGGCCCTGCAGCGCGCCGAACCCTGGCGCGAGCGGGGCTGGCGCATCGAGCTGCCCGAAGGCGGCTGCGGCACCGTCACCGCCCGCTACCTGCGCCCGCCGGAGCGCGCCGGCGCCTTCTTCGCGCCCCGGCTGGTCAGCCTGCGCGCCGACACGCTCGAACCCGTGGCCCAGCGCTACTGGGGCGAGACGGCGATGACCTGGCTGTTCGACCTGCACTACACCGGCCTGGCCGGCACCACCGGGCGCAGCGTGGTGGGCGTGCTCGGCCTGCTGCTGCTGGCCTCGCTGGTCAGCGGCCTGCTGCTGTGGTGGCCGCGCAGCGCGGCCCAGTGGCGCAGCGCCTGGTGGCCCAAACCGGACGCCGGCAGTGCCCGCCGCACCTGGGACCGCCACCGCCTGGTCGGCCTGTACGGCGCACCGCTGCTCCTGCTGCTGGCCCTCACCGGCGCGCTGCTGGCACTGCCGCAGTGGGTGGACCCGCTGGTTGCAAGCCTGAGTGCACCGCTGCCGCTGCCCACCGCGCGCTCCACCCCGCCCGCAGCAACGGCCACGACCCCTGCGGCGGTACCGGCCGCCAGCGCCGCGCGCATCCCGCTCGACCAGGCCCTGGCCGCGGCGCAGGCGCGCTTTCCCCTCGCCCAGGCGCGCTGGGTGGATACGCCGGACGGGCCCGAGGGCGTATACCGGGTGCGGCTGCAGCAGCCGGGCGAGCCGAGCCGGCGATTCCCGAAGACCTGGGTGCTGGTCGACGCCTACAGCGCCGCGGTGTTGGGCGTGCGCGATGCGCAGCAGCAGGGCCACGGCGACGCCGGGCTGGCCTGGCTGCACCCGCTGCACAACGGCGAGGTGGCCGGCTGGACAGGCCGCGCCCTCGTCGCACTGGCGGGCCTGGCGCTGCCCTACCTCTGGATCACCGGCCTGCGCCGCTGGCTGGACCGTCGCCGTGGGCGGCACGCCGCTCGCGCGCCCAGTCGCCCGCCGTCGTCGGCTGGCGCAGCCTGCGCCACCACCGGCACAGGTTGAGCGCCACAGGCTGTGACGCTGCCCTCAGGTCGAAAGTGCTCAGCGCCCGAAGATGCGCCGCAGCCAGCCGAACAGGCCGCCACCGCCTGACGGTGCTGCATCGCGGGGGGCGGGCATCGGCACCGGGGCGGGCGGGATGCGCGGTCGCGGGGAGGGAACGATGGTCGACGCGGCGGGCGACACGGACGGCGCAGCGGCAGCCCTTGCGGCCGG
>DAOLLE010000392.1:0-3787 GCA_035331205.1 Burkholderiaceae bacterium | reverse complement strand
CGTGGACAACCCTGCATCACCTCTCTGTCGAAGGGAGGGTAGTCCAGTGAGCAGCGCTGTCGCCACCCCCAAGTGGAACCTCATCATCGACCTGGACCGCTGCAACAACTGCAACAACTGCGTGCTGGCGGTCAAGGACGAACACGTCGGCAACGACTTCCCCGGCTACGCTGCCCCGCAGCCGCCGCACGGCCACCACTGGCTGGAAATGAAGCGCTCCGAACATGGCCAGGCGCCGATCGTCGACATCGTCAACGTCCCCACCCTTTGCAACCACTGCGACGACGCACCCTGCGTCAAGGCGGGCCGGGGCGCCGTGAAGAAGCGCGACGACGGCATCGTCCTCATCGACCCCCAGGCGGCGCGCGGCCGCCGCGACCTGGTCGACGCCTGCCCCTACGGCGCCGTCTGGTGGAACGAGGAGCTACAACTCCCCCAGCACTGGATCTTCGACGCCCACCTGCTCGACCAGGGCTGGAAAGCCCCCCGTTGCGCCCAGGCCTGCCCGACCGAGGCGATCCGCGCCGTGAAGGTCAGCGACGGCGAGATGGCCGCCCTCGCCGCCGAGCAGGGTCTGGAGGTGCTGAAGCCCGAGCTCGGCACCCGGCCGAGGGTGCATTACCGCAACCTCAAGCGCTTCACGCACTGGGTGCTGGCGGGCAGCGTGGTGACGCTGCGCGACGGCGTCGAGGAATGCGTAGATGTTGGGTCCCATGTGATCATTGGCCGATTCGTAGCTGGCCGTTGTATCGGGCAAATCGTTGGCTTCGCCGACTTCAATGGCCTCGGACACGCCTACCTGCTCACCCCAGTGCCCGAACCCGAAACTCAGGCCTCGCTGCTGGCCGGACTCGGCGTCATCGGCAGCGTGCTGCGTCGGCGCCGCCAACCAACCCGCTGATTAGCACCAACGGTCCGAGGCCTGGCTCTGGGGCACCGCCAGGGCCTCATCCCGCAGGGCACAGAGCGCAGCGCCCGGGGATGGCAGGCCGAGGTCGTGCGATAGGCGGTCTCGGATCCGCGCGAACACGGCGAGCGCCTCGGCCTGCAGTCCCCGACGCATCAGCAAGACCATCAGCCACTGCGCGCAGTGCTCGTTGTGTGGGCGAATCGCCTGGGCCTGCTGAAGCCAGCCGATCGTCTCGTGCACCGCATCGTCCGGGACGCCGGCCGGCAACAGCTGGGCGGCGCGCACCGCCGTGTCGACCTGGATGCGCTGCAGCAGCTCGCGGCGCTCCAGCACGAAGGGCAGGGCCTCGTCGTTGGGCAGGAACTCGCCGGTCTGCCCGCGCAGCAGGGCGGCGCAGGCCGGCCAGTCCGCCACCGTGGCCTGGGCCGATGCGCCCAGCTCGAGCGCATCCACGCGGCACAGCGCGCGATCGAGGGACACCTGGCCGTGGCCCATGGTCAGCCAAGGCGGCGGCTCTCGCCCTTCGGACGCAGCCAGCCGACGCAGCCGCCACACCAGCACCTTGAGATTGGCCCGTGCCCGGGCGCCGTCCGCATCGGGCCAGAGCGCGTCGGCCAGGCGGTCGGCCGGCACCTGTCGTCCGCCGAGCGCGACGATCAGCTTGAGCAGGGTCTTGCCACGGTTGCCCTTCCACTGCGCCTCACGGATCGGCCGGCCCGCCACACTCAGCGCGAAGTCGCCCAGCGTGCGGATGCGCACCACCGGCTCAGCGACAGCCCCCGCCGGGCTCGCGTTGACCGCGCCGTCGTCCGTCTCGGCTGGCCCCGACGAATGCATGGCCAAGCCAGCCTCCAGCCCAAGAGCCGGAAGCAGCTCGGCCAGGAAGTCCGCCTTGCGGTGCAAGTGAGGCATCGGCTCACCGACCGGAATGATCCGACAGGCCGATGCCCAGGCCTCGCGGGCCCTGTCGGTGTTCCCCGCGTCACGCCACAGTGCCGCACGCTCGCAGGCCGCGGCAGCCTGTTGGAGCCGCATGCCCTGAACCTGCCAGCGCGGCTCGCACGCATCCAGCAGCGCCAGGGCCTCGTCGAGGCGGCCGAGATCGGCCAAGGCCTGCACCTGCAAAAGGGCCGGGATCAGCTGTGCCGCCACACTGCCGCTGAGCCGGCCGATTGCCACCGCACTGCGCGCGTGGGCCAGCGCCTCGCCCGCCTGCCCTGCCAGCAGCGCGCCGACGCCCAGCGCATAGTGCAGGTAGCTGCGGTGGTAGGCGCGGTTGCCCGGAATCGCCAGGCTCCGCAGCGCCAAGGCGGCCTGTCGAGCGCGGTCCACCTGCCCCGACTCGGCCAGGCTCATCAGCAGATGACCCCGCATAGTCAGCTGAACGTGCAAAGGCCAGCCTGCCGAATCGCTTTGCTCCAGCAGCGCCGCCAGCCGTTGCGCGGCGCGCCGGGACTGACCGGAAAAGGCGTCCACCAACGCCCCCACCGCGGCCAGGTGCAGTTTCGGAAACTGCGCCGCATCGGAAGCCGGCGCGAAGTACTCGGCATCGCGCACGCACTCGCGCGCGGCATGAACCTCGCCGGCCATCAGCAGCAGGTAGGCTTCGCTGGCGGCGGCGAAGATGCGCAGCGCGTCCGAATCGGCCCGGTCGACCACCTCGCGCAGTGCCGGCAGGTCGGCCAGTTGCGCGTCCACCTCGCTGCGCCACATCCAGCGCACGGTGAAGGCATGCGCCGCCACAGCCGCCCGCGCGAGCGCGCCGGGTTGGTGGTCGGCCGCGACACTGTCACCAGCCGGAGGAGATGCTCCCCGCTGCGGCGTGACCAACCGCTGTGCGCGCTGCAGCCAGCGTTCGACCCGCTCCAGGTCGCGGCCGGACTCCCAGATCACCAACAGCGCCGCCACCACCGCGGCGGCGGCCAGATCGGCCTCGTCCGCCGCCAGACTGTCTTGGAAGAGCCGCTCGCAGTCGGATTCGTCACCCACCTGCCAGAGCCCAGCTCCCGATGGCCGACCGCCGCCGTCCGCCGCTGGCGCCATCTCGAACCAGGCGCTCAGCCGCAGCACCTCAGCGTCCCTCACCCTGTCCTGTTGGCGCATGTACACCCTTGCGCAACGAGGCCCAGCGACGGGCCGTCGCCCCCCTGCCCCGTTCGATCGAATTCTGGAATCCCCGCCCAGGCGCGGTGTTGATCAGACACAACGGCCGAGTCGGTGACTGCGGCATCATCCCCGCCCCCGCCCTGCACGCTCTGAGATGACCCGCTCCGCCCCGACACCCGCCAACGTGACCTTCGACGAGCAGGGCGTTCCCACTGCTCCGGACTTCGGCGACGTGTACCACAGCGCCGCGGGCGCGCTGGCGCAGGCGCGGCACGTCTTTCTCGCTGGCAACGGGCTGCCCGGGCGCTGGGCGGGACGGCGGCGCTGGGTGATTCTCGAGACCGGGTTCGGGCTGGGCCACAACTTCCTGGCCACCTGGGCGGCCTGGCGTGCCGATCCCCAGCGCTGCGAGCGGCTGAGCTACGTCGCCATCGAGAAGCACCCGCTGACGCGCGCGGACGCGGCGCGCGTGCACGCCGCCAGCGATGGTGCGCGCGAGCTGCCCGAGCTGACCGCGCAGCTCGTGGCGGCCTGGCCGCTGGCGACGCCCGATGTGCATCGCCTCGACTTCGAGGACGGGCGGGTCCAGCTGCACCTGGCGCTGGGCGATGTGAACGAGCTGCTGCGCGGCCTGCAGCTGGAGGCCGACGCGATCTACCTCGACGGCTTTGCGCCCGCACGCAACGCGGCGATGTGGTCGCCGGAGGTCTTCACCCGCATCGGCCGGCTGGCGGCGCAACGGTTGCTCGCGCGGCTCGAGGGCAAGCGCCC
>DAOLLE010000391.1:0-3809 GCA_035331205.1 Burkholderiaceae bacterium | reverse complement strand
AGGCCCAAAACTCGTGCCATACTTGGCCTCATGCGGTTGAATTTCCTATCCGTGACCCGGCAGGTGCGTCCGCGGGTTTGGCCTATGGCCCCGCCGCGCGCGGGCGTGACATACTTTTCGTTTCGCGCCCGCTTGGCGGCGCCGAACCGATGCGAAGGGAAATCGACCGATGAATGTTCAGGAATTTGATTACGTGATCGTCGGCGGCGGATCGGCCGGCTGTGCCCTGGCCGGCCGCCTGAGCGAAGACCCCGGCACCAGCGTCTGCGTGCTCGAGGCCGGCGGCGAGGACCACTCGGTGTTCGTGCGCGCGCCGCTGGGCATCATCGTCATGGTGCCGTTCGGCCTGATGAACAGCTGGCACTACTTCACCACGCCGCAGAAGGGGTTCAACGGCCGCAAGGGATTTCAGCCGCGCGGCAAGGTGCTGGGCGGCTCCAGCTCGATCAATGCCATGGTCTACACGCGGTGCAACCGCAACGACTACGACGGCTGGGCGGCGGCGGGGAACCCCGGCTGGAGCTACGCCGATCTGCTGCCGCTGTTCAAGCGCGCCGAGAACAGCCATTGTTTTTCCAACAACGAGTACCACGGCAACAGCGGCCCGCTGCACGTGAGCTACCTGCGCAGCCCCTCGCCCGCCAACGAGGCATTCCGTGCCGCCTGCGTCGAAAAAGGCATTCCACTCAATCCTGACTACAACGGGGCCACCCAGTTCGGCATTTCGCCCACCCAGGCCACGCAGTACAACGGCGAGCGCTGGAACGCCGCCAGAGCCTACCTGCACGCCAACGCCGATCGCCGCAACCTCACGGTGCTCAAGGGTTGCCACGTCCGCAAGGTCGTCTTCGAAGGCAAGACCGCCACCGGCGTGGAGCTGCGCCGGGACGGCCGGGTGGAGCAGATCCGTGCCCGCAAGGAAGTGATCCTGAGCGCCGGGGCCTTTGGCTCGCCCCAGTTGCTCATGCTGTCGGGTATCGGCCCGGCAGCGCACCTGCAACAGCACGGCATTGCCGTGCTGCACGACCTGCCCGGTGTGGGCCAGAACCTGCAGGACCACGTCACCTCCAACCTGATTTACCGCACGCCGCGGTGGAAGGACACGGTGGGCATTTCGGTGCGCGGTGCGTGGGAGATCATCAAGGCGATTTTTCAGTGGCGCAAAGAGCGCAAGGGCTGGATCACCACCTGCGTGTCCGAATCCAACGGCTTCATCTCGACCTGCGGCAACAACGACCATCCCGATATCCAGTTGGCGTTTCTGCCCAGCATCGTCGACGACCATACCCGCAAGACCCATCTGGGCCACGGCTACACGCTGCACACCACGCTGATGCGCCCCAAGAGCCGCGGCAGTGTCACCTTGCAGAGCGCCGACCCCCACCAGCCACCCGCCATCGACCCCGGCTTCTACACACATCCGGACGACATGGCCGTCGCGATCAAGGGCGCGCGCATGGGATTCGAAATCCTGGAGGCGAAGGCCATGGCGGCCTACCGGGGCAAGCGCCTGCACGCGGTCGATGTGAACGACGACAAGGCCATGGAGGCCTTCCTGCGCGCCACCTGCGACACCGAATACCACCCCGTGGGAACCTGCAAGATGGGCCCGGACAGCGACCCGATGGCCGTGGTCGATGCGCAGCTGCGCGTCAAGGGTGTGCGGGGCCTGCGTGTGGTCGACGCGTCCATCATGCCCACGCTGACCAGCGGCAACACCAATGCGCCGAGCATGGTGATCGGCGAAAAGGCCGCCGACCTGATCCGTTCCGGCGTATGATGGCCATCCGCTCCCGAACCGAGTAGGCTTGCACCATGAGCACCATCCGACTGAACCCCCTGGACACCGCCTGGATCTTCACCGAGAGCCGGGCCACCCCCAACCACGTGGGCGGCCTGCTGCAGTTCCGCCTGCCCGAGGACGCGCCACGCGACTTCATGCGCCAGATGATGGCCGAGTTCCGCAACCACCGCACGTTCACGCCGCCCTGGAACCGGCGTCTGAAATACGCCTTCAACAAGAACCCGGCGCCGGTGTGGATCGAGGACGACGACATCGACCTCGAATACCACGTGCGCCACGCGGCCCTGCCGTGGCCGGGCGGTGAGCGCGAGCTCGGTGAACTGGTGGGGCGGCTCCAGAGCACGCCCCTGGACCTGATGCGCCCGCCCTGGGAGTGCACGCTGATCGAGGGGCTGGAGGGCAACCGCTTCGCGATGTTCATCAAGATGCACCACAGCCTGATCGACGGCATCAGCGGCATGAAGCTGCTGCAGCGCGCGATGTCGACCGACCGCCAGCGCAGCCTGGGACTGCCGCCTTTCTGGGCCAGCGGTTCACCACCTGCGTCCCGCGCGGGGCGGGAGCAGGCTCTGATGCCGACGATGGCCCATGCCGCCGAGGCCGCGGTGGCCGCGCTCAGCGGGCAGGCCCGCTCGCTGCCGCAGCTGGCGATGGCCTTCGGCAAGATTCTCAAGCGGGTGGGCGACCCGGGCGATGGCATGGTGGTGCCTTTTGTCGATTCGCCCCTGTCCGTCCTGAATGGGCGGGTGCGCGAGAAGCGGCGTTTTGCGACGCAGCAGTTCACGATGGAGCGCCTGCGCACGCTGGCCACCGCGGCTGGCGGCACGCTCAACGACGTGGTGCTGGCCATCTGTGGCGGAGCCTTGCGGCGCTTCCTGCTGGAACGCGACGAGTTGCCCGAACAGTCGCTGACCGCGGGGATTCCGGTATCAGTGCGGCCGGCCGACGACGAGGGCACCGGCAACGCGATCACCTTCATCATCGCCACGCTGGGCACCGACATCACCGGTGCCGCCGAGCGCTTCCAGGCTATCCGCCGATCGGTGCGCCACGCCAAGGAGCACGTGCAAAGCCTGCCGCGCCAGGCGATGGGGCAGTACACCGTGCTGCTGATGGCGCCCACCATCGTCACGCTGCTGACCGGCGTCGGTGGCCACACGCGGCCGATGTTCAACATCACGATCTCCAACGTGCCGGGCCCCGACAAGCCGCTGTACTTCCGCGGCGCCGAACTGCTGGCCACCTACCCGGCGTCCATCGTGACGCATGGCCAGGCGGTCAACATCACCTGCCAGAGCTACACCGGCAAGATGAATTTCGGCTACACCGGCTGTCACACCTCGGTGCCGCGCCTGCAACGGCTGGCGGTCTACACCGCCGATGCGCTGGCCGAACTGGAAGCCGCCTTCCTGCCGCAGGCCGCCGCCAAGGCGGTGGCCCGATCGGCCCCGGCGTCGCGCAAGGCCGCCGCAAAGGCCAAGGCAAACCCCGCCAAAGTCGCCGCGCGCAGGCCGAAGGCTGCGGGCAAGACGGCCAAGGCCGCTTGATACGGATTCGCCTTCAAACGTATAACTTCGTTGCTTCGCCTCGCCGTGCTACAGCACTGTCTTCGGCTTCGCGCCTTGTTCTACGCTTGAATGCAAACCCGTATGAGTCGCCTGCTCAGGCCGGCGGCTCGATGCCGCGGTAGTTCGTCGATGCCGACTTGCAGATCGGGCAGGCGCCAGCCGGAACAGTGTTGACGGTCGAGCCACAGACCTGGCACACGTAGTAGCGGCCGGTCTTCTGGTCGATGGTGCGCGCCACCGTCTCGAAGAACGACGGCGCCCAGCGCAGGATCTGCTTGATGCGGTCGCGGTGCTGTTGCTCCGAGCCCCAGGCATAGCCGACGGCCGCGATTGCCTCCTCGACCCCCTCGGGCTTGATCTGCGCCAGCAGCCGCGGGTAGAAGGCGTCGATTGAGTGCATCTCGCCCTCGGCGGCGCGCAGCAGGTTGTCGCGGGTG
>DAOLLE010000390.1:0-3813 GCA_035331205.1 Burkholderiaceae bacterium | reverse complement strand
CCGCCATCGACCACATGCGCGACTGGGCCCTGGGCACCAACGGCAAGTGGGTCACGATGGGCATCCCGTCCAACGGCGAATACGGCATCCCCAAGGACGTGATGTTCGGCTACCCGGTCACCTGCGAAGGCGGCGAGTACAAGATCGTCGACGGCCTGCCGATCGACGCCTTCTCGCAGGAGTGCATCAACAAGACCCTGGCCGAGCTGCAGGGCGAGCAGGACGGCGTCAAGCACCTGCTGTGATGCCGGATCGGTCGGCGGTGTGAGCACCGCCGCACCGAACGACGGCCCGCGAAAAACCCGGTAGCCCTTGGGCACCGGGTTTTTTTCCGCCTCGCGGGCGCCTACCCCGCCAACTCGACGCGCGCCTTGCCCGCCCGCTTGGCCAGGTACATCGCCCGGTCGGCCCGCTCGACCAGGTCGCCGACCGCCTCGGCCCCCACGACGCCACCCGTCCAGCAGTAGACCCCGGCGCTGGCCGACACGCCCGCGGCGGGCACCAGTTCGTCGGCAGTGGCCTGGACCACCGAGACCAGCTTGTCGGCGATCGCCTTGGCGCGCTCGCGACCCACCGGCTCGGGCAGCCCAGCCACCAGCAGCACGAACTCGTCGCCGCCGATGCGGGCCAGGAAATCGCCGTCGCGGCAGCAGCGCTGGATCGCCAGCGCCACCCGCTCGAGCAGCTGATCGCCCACCGCGTGGCCGAAGGTGTCGTTGACGACCTTGAAGTTATCGAGGTCGACGAGCATCACCGCGAGCATGCTGCGCTCGCGCTCGCAGCGCTCGCGCGCCAGGCGGATGTGTTCGTCGAGCAGGCGCCGGTTGCTCAACCCGGTCAGCGGATCCGACCCGGCGGCGATGCGCAGCTCCGAGGTCACCCGGTGCAGCGTGCGCACCAGTGGGGCGAAGAGCAGCGGAATCACCACCATCATCGCCACGAAGGAGCGCAGCAGTAGCACCTGGCCCGTCCAGTAGGCGCTCAGCGGCATCAGCGCCAGCGCAGCCAGCGCCGCCGCCGCCCAGGACAGCCAGAGCGTGCGCAGCCCGTAGCGCATGCCGCATCGCACGATCTGCACCATCAGCACCGGGTACAGCGGGCCCAGCATGGCTGGCGCACCGACGAAGGCCACCACCGTCATCACCGAATCCAGCACGATGAACAGATACTGCGACGCCACCCCGGCACGCTGGCGCGACAGCCCCAGTTTCAGGTGCGCGAGCGCCACCACCGCATAGGCCAGCGACAACAGCGGCACCAGCACCTCCACCAGCGGTGGCGCCGGGTTGCGCCAGGCGTCCCAGCCGGTGATGGCGCTGAAGGCCAGCGAAATCATCGCCCGCTGGCGCGCGCGGTCGCGCTCATGCGCATCGCGGTGCTGCGCGTTGTGCGCACCGACGTAGTCGATGAAGCGCTGGAGGAGTCGACGCATGTCCAGGCTGTCCGAAGGGATTCTGCTGCCTCTATCGGCTCCGGTCCGCCGGCCTGAAGTCCGCGATGGCCGACAACCGCCCGAAGCCCCGGCGTTCCGTCGAGATTTGCCGGTTCCAGCCTGGCGCGCTCGGACGAACGATCTGCTCTAGCATTGCGGACCGGCCGTCGCAGATCGTCTTCGCCGCCGCCCCACAAGAACACGGACCCGCTGTCACCATGAACACCCCTGCCGCACCGCATCCCCGCGACGCCCTGTTCGAATCCGGTGAAGTCGCCCCCGACCTGCCGGTGTGCGACCACTACTGCGGCGTCGAAGTGCGCATGCGCAAGAGCCTCGAGATGCAAGGTGAGATGGGCCCGGTGTTCGACGTGACGCTCGATGGCGAGGACGGCGCCCCGGTGGGCGGCGAGGTCGAGCACGCCCACCTGATCGCCGAGCTGATCAATTCGGCGGCCAACCGCTTCGACCGCGTCGGCGCACGGGTGCAGTCGGTGGACCACCCGGCCTTCGAGCGCATGGTCGACGTGGTGGTCGGCCAGGCCGGCGCCCGCGTGGCCTACCTCATGATTCCCAAGCCCCGCCATCTGGCGGACCTGCAGCAGGCGATTGCCGCGATCGACGAGGCCAGCACCCGCCACGGCCTGACCCGCCAGATTCCGGTGCATGCACTGGTCGAGACCCACGGCGCGTTGCACGACGCCTACGAGATGGCCGCGCTGCCGCGCATCCAGTCGCTCTCCTTCGGGCTGATGGACTTCGTCTCGGCGCACCGCGGCGCGATTCCGCAGAGCGCGATGGGTGCCAAGGGCCAGTTCGAGCACCCGCTGGTGCTGCGTGCCAAGCTGGACATCGCCGCGGCCTGTCACGCCCACGGCAAGACGCCCTCGCACTGCGTGGTCACCGAGTTCAAGCACCTCGCCGCGTTGCAGGAGGCCGCCACCGCCGCCTGCCGCCAACTCGGCTACACGCGCATGTGGAGCATCCACCCCGACCAGATCCGCCCGATCGTCGACGCCTTCTCGCCCACCACCGCCGAGATCGATCTGGCCGTCGAGATCCTGATGGCTGCACGCGCCGCCCACTGGGCGCCGATCCGCCACCGCCACCGCGGCCAGGACCAGCTGCACGACCGCGCCAGCTACCGCTACTTCTGGCACGTGCTGGAGCGCGCCCACCGTACCTCGATGGCACACCACACCCAGCTGCCCGGCCAGGTGCGCGCCGCCTTCTTCCCCGAAGACACGCTGCCCGGCTGAGGCGCGGGCAACCGCGGACACAGGGCCGCCACCGCACGACGCCCGCGGGGCGTGTTCGGACCAAAGCGGCAGGATGTCGTTGCGCTCGCACGACAACCCCGGGACAACGCGCAGGTGGCGCCGCTCCATTTGTGACAAAGCGCCGCAGCGCCCCAGGGCGGCCGACGCAAATTGCTACGTCCGTCACACGGCACCCCGACAGAATCCGCCGGCCTGAACCGGGCTGCGCCCACTTCATCGAGGAACCTTCTGCCCATGACCCGTCCGTCCCTGACCGCCATCGCCGCCCTGACCCTGGCCGCCGCCCTCGCGGGCCCGGCCCTGGCCGCCACCAAGCAGGCGGCCCCCGCCAAGGCGGCAGCCCCTGCGGCCCTGAGCGCCGACCAACTGGCCACCGCCGAGCGGGTGCTGACCGGCAAGATCGACTGCGAACTGAACCAGTCCGTGGACATCGCCGCCACCGACAAGCCCGGCCACTTCAAGCTCAGCTTCAAGGGCAAGTCCTACGACCTCGTGCCCGAAGCCACCGCCTCCGGCGCCGTGCGCCTGGAAGACAAGAAGGCCGGCGTGGTCTGGATCCAGATCGCCAACAAGTCGATGCTGATGAACGCCAAGATCGGCCAGCGCATGGTCGACGGCTGCGTGCACGAGAAGCAGCGCTGAACCTGGCCCTGAGCCAGGTTGCGCGCCATGCAGGCGCTGCGCGGTACAGCGCACCCGGCTGACAGGAACCCGACAGGGCCACCCACGCGGTGGCCCTGTCTTTTTTTGGATCGACTGCGCCTGCGCAGCCCCGGCGCCCCTTGGCAAGTCTTATATAAGACATAAAATATGGGGCTTTCCCGGGTGCGGCACAGTTCGCATTCCAGGATCCCTGCGCCAAGCTTCTTCCTCACTCCGATCGGAGACCCTCCATGCTGCAAGCCTATCGCCAACACGCTGCCGAGCGTGCCGCCCTCGGCATCCCGCCCCTCGCGCTGGACGCCAAGCAGGTCGCCGAGCTGATCGAGCTGATCAAGAACCCGCCGGCCGGCGAAGAGGCCTTCCTGCTGGATCTGCTGACCCATCGCGTGCCCCCGGGCGTGGACGACGCCGCCAAGGTCAAGGCCAGCTTCCTGGCCG
>DAOLLE010000389.1:0-3814 GCA_035331205.1 Burkholderiaceae bacterium | reverse complement strand
GGCTGATGGGCGACCTGGATGCCGCCGAGCGCTGGCTCGACCAGGCGCGCAGCATCGCCCCCGACGACGCCGCGGTGCTGGGCGATGCGGACTGGCTCGACGCCGCGCTGGTCAACGACCGCGGTCGCTACGACCAGCGCGAAATCGCCGTGGCCCGTTCCGGCGAACGGGCCGCGGTGGCGGGCGATACCGAGCGGGCCGATCTGGCACGGCTGGCGCTGCAGTGCTTCGCCGCCTTCGGCGACCCCGGTACCGCGCTGGCCGAACACGGGGACACCGTGCGTGCCCGGCTGGACGACCCCTGCCCGGCCGTCGCGGCACTGGCCCAGGGCTTCATGCACCACGGTCTGGCGTCGGTGGGGCGCTACGCCGAGGCGATCACCCACGGTCTTCGTGCCGCCGAACTGGCCCTGCAAACCGGCCAGGTGCGGCGCGCGCTGATCGACACCACCAACGCCGCGACGATTTATCTGGACCTGAATGACGTCGATGCGGCCCTGGCCCTGCTGAACGACAACTTGGCCCGGGCGCGCAGCACCGGCTGGCCGCAGACCACCGGCATCACCCTGGCCGGGACCTCGCTGGCCATGCTCAGGGCGGGTCGGCACGAGGCCGCCATCGCCCTGGCCGACGAAGCACTGGAGGTCCTGCGCGGCAGCCGCGATGCCAAGCCCTGGTACATCGCGGCCCAGGCGCGCGCCAGCATCGCGGTCGACCAGCGCGACTGGGCGACCGCCCGGCGCTGGTGCGAAACCATCCTGGCCGCGCCGATGCAGGGCGACATGAGCGAGATGCGCCGTTTTGCCTGCCATGCCCTCTCGGAAGCTCTGTCCGGCCAGGGCGAGGCGAGTGCAGCGCGCAGCTATGCGACCCAGGCGCTCGACCTGGCCGAGCGCAGTGGCGACCTGACGTCGCAGATCGACGCGCACCGCCTGCTCGCCCGCATTGCGCACCAGACACCGGCGGGACAGGCATCGGCGGGACAGGAGTCGGGCGCGCTGGCCTCGCTGCGGCACGCCCTGGCGATCGCCAACGCCCATGCGGACATCACCACCCCCGTCGGCCTGCTGGATGAATTGGCCGCCGAGCAGCAGCGCGCCGGTCATCTGCAGGACGCCTGCGAGACCTGGCAGCGCGCCGCGGCTGCCCGCGATGCGCAGGGTCGGCATGACGCCAACCTGCGCGCCGTCGCGCTGGAAGTGCGCTTCAAGACCGAGCGCGCGCTGGCCGACGCCCAGCGTCAGCGCGAACTGGCCGAGGCCGAAGCACGCCGCGCCCGCGAGCTGGCGCTGGCCAACGATCGCCTGCGCGCTGCGCTCGCCGAGCTGGAGGCTGCGCAGGGCCTGCTCACCCGGCGCAACACGGAGCTGCGCGAAGCGTATGCCGCCATGAAGGATCTGAGCCTCACCGATCCGCTCACCGGCTTGCGCAACCGCCGTTTCCTGAGCCAGGCCATCGACCAGGACGTCGCCCACGCCCTGCGCCGGCACGAAGCACGCGCGCAACGCGCCAGCCAGGTCGACGGAGGCCACGACGCCCGCTCGCCGGGAAACGCCGACCTGCTGTTCTTCCTGATCGACCTGGACCATTTCAAGGCGGTCAACGACCGGTATGGCCATGCCGCGGGCGATGCGGTGCTGGTCGAGCTCAAGAACCGGCTGCAGGGGGTGTTCCGCGATTCGGACCACATCGTGCGCTGGGGCGGCGAGGAGTTCCTCGTGGTGGCCCGCAGCAGCCGGCGCGAATTCGCCGCCCCCCTGGCCGAGCGGCTGCGCCGCCGCGTCGCCGAGCAGCCCTTCGTGCTGCCCGACGGCACCTCACTGGCGCAGAGCTGCTCGATCGGCTACGCGGTCTTTCCCGCCGATCCGGCGCGGCCCCGCGAGGGCGACTGGATGAGCGTGGTCGAACGGGCCGACCAGCGCCTCTACGAAGCCAAGGCCCGCGGGCGCAACCGCTGGGTGGGCGAGCCCGGTGATCGCGCCGACCACCCGCAATGCAAGCCATGAGCGGGCTGCCGTATCAGCGCCGGTCCGGCGGCAGCAGGTAGATCCGGTCGGCGTAGGTGGCCAGCCACTCGGGCCGGAAGGCCACGAAGATCGCCACCAGCATGCCCGCCAGGAAACCGTCGCCCCAGGCCGCCAGCCAGCGCGCGACCATCGCCTCGCCGACGTCCACCCCCGCCGGCCCGCCGTGCAGCCACAGCGACAGCCAGCTGGCCAGCACCGACGACAGCACCGTGCCGAAGAAACCCCGCCCGAGGATGTAGATGAACAGGTGGTGCGGCAACCAGCGCCGCAGCGCCGCGCCGATCGCCAGCGCCGCCGTCGCCGGCACCAGGCCCAGCCAGACATAGCGGTGCAGCGCCTCGAGCCATTCCAGGTGCGCCAGCACCGCGGTGACCAGCGCCACCGGCAGCAGCGCCAGCACCGCCAGCGGCCAGCCGGCCAGCAGCATCAGCAGCGTCGCGCCCGACAGCGGCTGCACCACCACGCTGCCGACGTAGTGGTCCACGCCCCACACCATCGGCAGCACCGCGCACCAGGCCAGCCAGGGCCAGGGTGGGCCGGACGGGCCCACCGCGCGCCAGGGCCGCAGCCACAGCGCGACGCCCACCGCCAACACCGCCAGAAGAATGTCCACCACCGTCATCGTGGCGGCATGCTAGGGCCGAGTCGGCCCCCTGTCTTGATGGCTGTCAATGCGCAGGCTGGGGCGATGGGCAACGAATGCAGCGTGCGCGCCACGGCCACGGGTCCACCGGCATGGACGCGCGGGCGCCAGCGGCCTACCGTTTCGACCATGACAGCCGCCGCACCCACGCCGTTCACCGCCACCACCGTGCCGGCCCTGGCCGCACCGATCGACTTCTGGTTCGACTTCTCCTCGCCCTATTCCTACATCGCGTCGGAGTGGATCGAGGCGCTGGCCGCCCGCCACGGCCGGGCGCTGCGCTGGCACGCGATCCTGCTGGGCGTCACCTTCCAGGCTGCCGAGCTCAAGAGTCCGGTGGCTCATCCGCTCAAGCGCGAGTACTCGCTGCGCGACTTCGCCCGCTCGGCGCGGATGGAAGGCCTGCCCTACCGCCTGCCGGAGAAGTTCCCGATCCCGACCCAGCTGGCCGCGCGCCTGTTCGCCTGGCTGGCCTCGCCGCAGGGCGCCAACGACCCGGCCCGCGCGGTGCGCTGGGCCCACACCGGGCTGCGTGCCTACTTCACCCGCGGCGTCGACCTCAGTGACCTGCCCAGCCTGCAGGCCCTGGCGCAGGACTGCGGCATCGCCCCCGAGCAGTGCGCCGCCGTCTGCGCCGACCCGGTCTGGAAGGAGGCGCTGCGGCGCGAGAACGACGCCGCGATCGCCGCCGGCGTGTTCGGCGCGCCCTTCTTCCTCGTCGACGGCGAGCCCTTCTGGGGCAACGACCGCAAGCCGCAGATCGAGCGCTGGCTGGCCGGCGAACGCTGAGGCACCGCCCGGAATGCGTCCCTACCGGCGCGGCGCAGGCGCGACGGCGCGGTGTAAGCGCCCTGTGACGGCAGTGACGGATGCGGCAGCCCCCGCGGCGACGTACACCGGCTGAGGCGGCGCCGAGCCCGGCAGCGGATAGGATGCGCGGCCGGCTCCAGCCTGCCGTGCGGATGCGCGCCCGTTGCGCGCCCGGTGCATGCCCTTCGCAGGCTGGAGGCCCGCCCGAACCCGAATTCCGCCGATGCCCACCGCCACCCCGCGTCGCCCGCGCTCTGCGCGTGCCGCCGCCCCCTCGCCCGACTCCTCCGCCTCCCCGGCTGCGACCCTCGAAGCCGCGCCGGTCCCCGAGGTG
>DAOLLE010000388.1:0-3821 GCA_035331205.1 Burkholderiaceae bacterium | reverse complement strand
TGGCCGGGCGTGGCACCGGGCTTAGGCGGCGCCGGGTGGGCGTCGAAGAGGTGGGCCGGCTGGCCGAAGAGCGTGGCCGCCACGCCGGGGAAGCCGTCCGCCGCGCGCAGGTGGCGCCCGATCGTTTCGCTGTCGTCGCGCCGCCAGTCGATGGCGCGGTCGGCCTGGCGCATCAGCGGCTGCCAGCCGCCATCGCCCGTGGGTGCTTCGACGGGGGGCAGCGCCAGCCGCTGCAGCGCCTCGCGCACCGCGCCCACCGCCGCGCGGGTCACCTCGCGCCGGTAGAGGCTTGCCTTGGTGCCGGCGCGCATCTCAAAGCTGGCGTGCGCCAGCACCGGGCCGGCGTCGAACTCGGCGGTGGCCTGAAGCACCGTCACGCCCCAGTGTGTGCGTTCGCGCATCACCGCCCAGTCCAGCGCACTCGGCCCCCGGTCGCCCGGTGGGCCGGGGTGGACGATCAGGCAGGGCAGCCGCCGCCAGGTGGATTCGGCGATGCACCGCTTCAGGAAGGGCGCGATCATCACGTCGGGCCGGAACAGGTCGATCGCCTCGTCGGTGACGCTGTCGGCGATGTCCAGCTCGACCGAGAGCTCATGCCCGTCGTCGCGCAGGGCGGTGAACAGGCGCTGGCTGAGGCTGTTGAAGCTGTGGCAGAGCAGGAGGATGCGCATGGGAAGGCGGGTCGTTCGAACGGCGCTGCCGGTCGCCCTGCGAGGCAGCGAACCGGTGATTCTGATCGGTGGCGGGACACCGAGGGGCGCAGAGGGGGGCTGCTGCATCCCTGCCGAACCATCCTCGCCGGTCTGGCCTCAGTGATGGGCCGGTTGACTCCGCGCAAGAGGCGGCTCGCCGCACCGGCGCATGCTTACTTGGCGAGAACAAGTCACGAGGTGGAATGATGATGCGCCAGATCCTCCGGATGTGCCGACAGGTGCTGGGCGCCGGCCTCATGGCGCTGACCGCTGTGGCGGCATCGGCTGCCGAAGCGCCTGTCGCTGGCCCACCGATGCGCGAGGTGCCGGTGGGGGCCGATGCCTTTGTCCGCGGTGCGCCGGTACCCGCCTGGGTGCAGCGGCAGGCCTTGCCGCCGACGCAACGCAAGGAGCCGGTGGTGATGCGCCTGCGCGACGCACAGGTGCGCATCGACGACATCGTCACCACCTTCATCGAGCGAGCCATCCTGGTGAACAACAGCTCGGCACTGGCGGAGATCGGACAGGTTTCCCTGGAGTTCAATCCCCAGTACCAACGGTTGCGCCTGCACTCATTGCGCTTGCTGCGTGGAGAGGCGGTGCTGGACCGCACCGCCAACGCCGATGTGCGCTTCCTCGAGCGAGAGACTGGCTTCGAGCGTGGGGTGTACAGCGGGACGGTCACCGTTGCGCTGGTGATCCCCGATGTGCGCGTCGGCGATACCCTGAGCATCGCCTACTCGACCGAGGGCGCCAACCCGGTGTTCGGTGGCCTCTATTTCGATGACTTTGGTTGGGATGGCCCCTGGCCCATCGAGCACCGGCGGGTGACGCTGTCCCACCCTGCGTCTCGCCCCCTGCACTGGCGCATGCTCGGTGATTACCGTCTTGGCCGCATCGAGCCGCGAATCGAGACCCGCGATGGCCTGCGTACGCTGAGTTTCGAAGAGCGGGCCATCGAGCCCCTGGCCGATGAGCCGCTGGTCCCGGGTGACTACTTCAAGTGGCGCATGCTCCAGTTCAGCGAGTTCGGCGACTGGAACCGGGTGGCGCGCTGGGCGGCCGCCATGTTCCCGCCGGTGGAGTCACTGCCGCCCGAGCTCGAGGCGCTGGTGACCCAGCTTGCCGCATTGCCCACCGCACCGGCCCGTGTCGCGGCGGCCACCCGTTGGGTGCAGGGCGAGATCCGCAATTTTTCGCTCTCGTTCGGCGAGAGTTCGCACCGGCCGCATCCGCCAGCATTCGTGCTGGAAAAGCGCTACGGCGACTGCAAGGACAAGACCTACCTGTTGCTCACCCTGCTTCGGCGGCTGGGCATCGAGGCGAGCCCGGTGCTCGTGTCGCTGCAGGCGCCGCGCGCGCCGGCCAAGGGGCTGCCATCGCCGTGGCTGTTCGACCACGTGATCGTCCAGGCCCGGGTCGAGGGAAAGACCGTCTATCTGGAGCCCACCATGCTGCCTCAGACGGCGGATCTTGCTTCGATCGGTCAGCCGCCGCCCTGGATGCAGGGCTTGCCGGGGGTTGAGTCGACCACGGCGGTCGTCGTGCTTGGCGATGCGGTGAACCGCGAAGCGAAGACGCTGGATGTGGAGGAGCGATTCAGCTTCGAGCAGCTCGGTGCGGATGGCCGGCTGGAGGTGCGCCTGGTGATAAACCAAGGTGCTGCGGAGTGGCTGCGCGCGGCGTGGCCTCAACTGACGTCGGAACAGCGACGCCAGGTGGCACTGGCGGACTACGAAAAGCGCTGGCCCGGCATCCAGTTGGTGGGTGAGCTGCAACCCATCGACGACTTGCAGCACAACCGCTTCGGTTATGTCGCCCGGTTCACGGTCCCCAAGCTGGCACAGCCACACCAGGGCGGCTGGCTCATGCGATTCCCCGCTACGGCGCTTCAGGCTCTGCTCAACCTTCCGCCAAGCCTGCAACGCAAGTTCCCGCTGCGGGTGACCGACTTTCCGATGGAGCGCCGCCAGCTGCTCACGGTCGACTGGCCGGCGCAGGTCAGTGCGGTACAGGATCCTTCGACCCAAGCGATGGATGGGCAACTGTTCCGCGTCGAGACGCGAGCCTCGTTCCGCGGTTCGCGCTACGAGTTCCGTCTGCGTCTGAGTACGAAGGCCATGGACATCGCTGCGGCCGATCTGCCGACCCTGTTGCAGGACCTCAAGCGCCTGGACGACCTGTTGCCAGGGCGTGTCGTGGTCGACCAGGCGATGATTCGCAGCGCAGACAGCGCGGCGGCCCCTTCTGCGGCCGAGGCCATGCGGCGCAAGTTGCAGGCGGAGGTGGACCAGGCCACAGGGGCGATTCGTTCCGGTTTGCCCAAGGGGGATGACTTGGCTCGCGTCCATTGTCTGCGGGCGATCGCGCTGGCGGACCTGGAGCGTTGGGCTGAAGCGCGTGCCGACACGGCCGAGGCGCTGCGCATTGCCCCCCAGCTGGCCGACGCCTGGGCCTGCCATGGCAAGGTGCTTCTGTTCAGCGGTGACTTCGCCACTGCGGAGGCTGCGCTGACCCAGGCGTTGGCGTGGCCCAAGCCCACATTGACCAAGCCCCACTTCGATCGTGGCGTGGCGCGCTTCTATCTCGAGCGCTGGGATGCTGCTGCCGCCGATTTCGCTCAGGCCGCCTTGCCGGATGCGGATGGCAACCCCGACTTGTTTGCTCGGGTGTGGCAGATCTGGGCGTTGCAGCGTGCGGGGCTGCCCTTGCCGGCTGATGCACTGGCGGCCGCACGGCAGGATCCCCGCGGGGCATGGCCTCGCCCAGCGATGGCCATGCTCGTGGGTCAGGCGACGCCGCAGGCCCTCTTGGCGGACCTCGACACGCTTCAGGGGGAAGAGCGCGCCCTGACGCTGGCCGAAGCCTGGTTCTTCGTCGGACAGCGGCACCTGATCGACAAGCGCCCCGACGCGGCCAAAGAGGCTTTCGAGAAGTGCCGGGCCCAGGGCATCACGAGCTACTACGAGCACATCGCCGCCGGCTTCGAGCTCGCACGCTTGGGCCGGCGGTGAGGTGGCCGGACCTGATTCGATCCGCGATTGCCCGAATCAGGTCGCCATTCCGTTCAGCAAATCCGCGGCAGCGGCTCCCCGCTCAGCCAGTCCACCACGCGCTGGCCGCCGAAGG
>DAOLLE010000387.1:0-3827 GCA_035331205.1 Burkholderiaceae bacterium | reverse complement strand
GCCCGCAGCGGCCGCTGCCGCCGGCTCGGGCGCGGCCCCCAGCGCGGTCAGCTTGGCCTCGACCAGGCGACGGTACTCGACCGCCGGCGCCATGTCCTTGTACGCCTGTTGGTAAGCGCTCACCGCGGCGTCGCGCTTGCCCTGCGCGAGCAGGATGTCGCCGCGGCGGTCGGCCACCAGCGCGGCAAAGGCCGGCGGCACGTCGCCGGCGAGCTGCTGCAGCGCCTCGTCGTACTTCTTCTGGTCCATCAGCACGCCGGCCAGGCGCAGCCGGGCGATGCTGCGGTACTCCGCGTCGCCGGACTTGTCGGCGGCCCAGGCCAGCGTCGTGCGCGCGGCGTCGAGCTGGCCCTTGTCGGCCTGCAGCCGGGCGGTCAACAGCGCAGCCTGGGCCGCGTAGGTGGTGGACGGGAAGCGCTCCCGCAGGTCGCCGAAGACGCGCGCGCTGCGCTCCAGGTCACCCACCTGCACCGCTCGGTCGAGTTCGCCGAACATCCCGCCGGCCTTGCCGGCCTGGTCGCGCTGCCACCACTGCCATCCCATCCAGCCGGCGTAGGCCAGCAGCACCAGCGTGATCAGCCAGGTGATCAGGTTGCCGTAGGCACGCCAGAAGTGCTTGATCTGGTCAAGCTGTTCCTGTTCTTCGAGATCGAGCGAATTGGCCATGCTGTGAAGTCGGGCGAAAGGTGGGGGCGCCGCGATTATCGGTCGGCGCCGTTAGGGACGGTTTCGGGCGCTCGCGACCTCTCGTCGAGCAGCCATTCGGAGGGCGGACGCGCAGGCGATCAGGCGCGCAATCGATCCGCCCAGGCAGCGGGGTCAGCCAGCGGCAGCAGCACCTGCTCGCCGCCGGCGCGCAGGGGTTTGACTGCGACCATGCCCTGGGCCAACTCATCGCCACCGAACACCAGCGCGTAGCGCGCGCCGCTGGCGTCGGCCTTCTTGAACTGGCTCTTGAACGAGCCGCCACCCGCGTGCATCTGCACCGCGACGCCCGCAGCGCGCAGCTGGTCCAGCACCACCATCGCTCGCGGCAGCGCCGCGGCGTCGGGGATGACGGCGTAGGCATCGGGCGCGGCGCCCGGCACCGGCACACCGATTTCCTGCAGCAGCAGCAGCAGGCGCTCGATACCCAGGCCGAAGCCGATCGCTGGCGTCGGCTTGCCGCCCAGCTGCTCGAACAGGCCGTCGTAGCGCCCGCCACCGCAGACCGTACCCTGCGAGCCGAGCTGCTCGGTGATCCACTCGAACACCGTCAGGTTGTAGTAGTCCAGCCCGCGCACCAGGCGCGGGTTGATGCGGTACGGCAGGCCGGCGGCGTCCAGCACGGCGCAGACCGCCGCCAGGTGCGCCTTCGACTCTTCGCCCAGGTGCTCCTGCAACTTCGGCGTGGCCTCGACCAGCGCCTGCATCGCCGGGTTCTTGGTGTCGAGGATACGCAGCGGGTTGCTGTGCAGGCGGCGACGGGCGTCCTCGTCGAGCTGCTCGGCGTGCGCCTCGAAGTACTGGATCAGCGCGGCGCGGTGTGCGGCGCGCTCGGCCGGCTGGCCCAGGCTGTTCAGCTCCAGGCGCACGTGGCAGTCGGCGCCCTCGCCCACCTTCAGGCCCAGCGCCTGCCAGAGCTGGCGCAGCATCAGGATCAGCTCGGCGTCCACGTCCGGGCCGGCGAAGCCCAGCGCCTCGACATCGAGCTGGTGGAACTGGCGGTAGCGCCCCTTTTGCGGGCGCTCGTGGCGGAACACCGGCCCGATGCCCCAGACGCGCAGCGGGCCGTTGTACAGCGCGTTGTGCTCGACCATCGCGCGCACGATGCCGGCGGTGATCTCCGGGCGCAGCGTCAGGCGGTCGCCGTTCATCGTGTCGGTCCAGGAGTACATCTCCTTCTCGACGATGTCGGTCGCCTCGCCGATGCCGCGCACGAACAGCGGCGTGGGCTCGACGATCGGCGTCATCAGGTACTGGTAGCCGTGGCGCGCCAGCACCGCCTGCACGGTGGTCTCGAACCAGCGCCACAGCGCCGAGTCCGGCAGTTTTTCCTTGCGCGGCACGCCCACCGGCAGGATGTCGTTCATGCCTTTGACGGCCAGGATCTTCTCGCTCATTGCTTGCTCATTTCAACGGGTCCACGCGGATCCATGCGAAAGCGGCGGCCTGGGCCGCCGCGCGCCCGATCCACACCCAGTTCAGACCGGCGCCACGCCGGCACCGAAGCGCCGCTCGATGTAGCGCTCGACGAGGGCCTGGAACTCGGTGGCGATGCCCTCGCCGCGCAGCGTCAGCGCCTTCTCGCCGTCGATGAAGACGGGCGCGGCTGGCGCCTCGCCGGTGCCCGGCAGGCTGATGCCGATGTCGGCGTGCTTGCTCTCGCCGGGGCCGTTGACGATGCAGCCCATCACCGCCACCTTCAGGTTCTCGACGCCCGGGTACTTCGCGCGCCAGACCGGCATGCTGCCGCGCAGGTAGTCGTCGATCTGCTTGGCCAGCTCCTGGAAAGTGGTGCTGGTGGTGCGCCCGCAGCCCGGGCAGGCGGTCACGCTGGGCACGAAGGTGCGCAGGCCCAACGCCTGGAGAATCTCCAGCGCCACCACCACCTCCTGCGTGCGCGCCTCGCCCGGCTGGGGCGTGAGGCTGACGCGGATGGTGTCGCCAATGCCCTGCTGCAACAGCACCGCCAGCGCCGCGGCCGAAGCCACGGTGCCCTTGGTGCCCATGCCGGCCTCGGTCAGACCCAGGTGCAGCGGGTAGCGGCAACGCTGGGCCAGGGCCTGGTAGACCGCAATCAGGTCCTGCACACCGCTGACCTTGCAGCTGATGAGCACCTGCGCCGGATCCATGCCCAGCTCGACGGCGTAACCGGCCGAGTCCAGCGCCGACTGGATCAGCGCCTCGTACATCACCTGGCGGGCGTCCCAGGGCATGGTGCGGGCGTGGTTCTCGTCCATCAGCCGCGCGAGCAGCTCCTGGTCCAGGCTGCCCCAGTTGACACCGATGCGCACTGGCTTGTCGTGCCGGATCGCCGCCTCGATCATCTGTGCAAACTGGCGGTCCTTCTTGTCGCCCTTGCCGACGTTGCCCGGGTTGATGCGGTACTTGGACAGCGCCGCCGCCATCTCGGGGAAGTCGGTCAGCAGGCGGTGGCCGTTGTAATGGAAGTCCCCGATCAGCGGCACGTCGATGCCCATGCGGTCGAGCTGCTCGCGGATCGCCGGCACCGCCTGCGCCGCCTCGGGCGTGTTGACCGTGATGCGCACCAGCTCGGAGCCGGCCAGCGCCAGCTCCTTGACCTGGATGGCCGTGCCGATCACGTCCACCGTGTCGGTGTTGGTCATCGACTGCACGCGCACCGGCGCGTCGCCACCGACGGTGACGACGCGGCTGCCCCAGACCACGCGGGCCTGCAGGCTGCGGCGCGGCGCGGCCTCGCCCAGCGGGATCGGACCGGCGCAGCCCGGCAGCGGGGGGATCGCGGCTTGATTCATCTCGGGGCTCCCCTGCTCAGTTCAGTTCGAGTCGTGCGACGTTGTCGCGCGTGTACGGCGCCAGATCGACCACCTTGCCGCGCAGGATCACGCGCGTGCCGACGGCGTTGCCGATCTTGAGCCTGATGGGCAGCGTACCGTCCAGGCCCACCGCCTCGCCGGGCACCAGCATGCGCGACAGCAGCACACCGCCGGCGGCATCGCGCACCTCGACCCAGGACTCGGCGCTGGTGCGCAGCACCACCGCGCCCGAGGCCGCCGCCGCGGGCGAGGCCGCATTCGGCTCGTCCTGCGGCGCGGAAAAGACGGTATCGACCACCGCGGGCGGCACCGGCGGCGCCGAGGCCC